>JAIXRU010000275.1 GCA_027485045.1 Opitutaceae bacterium
CCGCCGCCGCCGCCGCCACCTTGGCGCCATCGACTATCGCACCCAGGGCGGCATTGGCCCCCTGGACCAGTTCGGCTTGTTCGGTGGAACCTTGGGCCAAGGTCTGGCTGGTGCTCGCGAGATGGCCTGATGCACTCGAGACCTCCTCGGCGCCGGCGGCCAATCCCGCGGAAACCTCGTGGATGGGTTTGGCGATTAGCCGGGCTATGAATCCGACCATGATCAATAGGGCGAGCAACACCGTCGCAGCGATGCCCACCGAGATCCAGGTGAGCCGAACCACGTCCGCCATGACTGCTTGCATCGGGATTACCAAGGCGAGCGACCAAGCCTGTGGCGCTTCGCCGATTTTGATCGGCAGGAAAATGGTAAATGCGTCGAAGCCACCGTTGTCGGAGGGGCCAAAAAGCTCCAGTCTACGCCCTTCGCGCGCCGCGGCCAGCACCTCGTCGTTCAGACCGTGCTCGGACGCGGGCTTGGACAAGCGCGAGGCATCGGGATGCGCAACATAGACCCCATTTGCAGCCACCAGGTAAGCATAGCCGGTGCCGTAGGGCCGGATCGCGCCAATGTGTTCCGCGAGTGCGGAAAGCACCAAATCCACGCCAGCGACGCCGACGACCTTACCGGCCTTGCGCACTGGCACGCAGGCGGACGACATGAGAACGTTTTTTAAAATCCCCGCCGTAGGCTCCACGTAGGGATCGACCAACGCTTCGCTCCCGGACTTCAGCGGCAGCTGATAATAGGGTTCGCCCGAGGTTTCCGCATAGGAAGTGAGCTCAAGATTAATGCCATCCTTGCTGCGGGTGAAATAGGGCGCGAATGATCCCTCCGAGTCGTGGCCGCCCTTGCCCGCGTATTCCGCGTCTCGACCGTCATAGGCACCTGGCTCAAACATGCACCAAACGCCAAAAATCGATGGTGAACTGCGCAACGTCTCGCGCAGCATGGCGAGCTGGGCTTCGCGGCCGGCCGGATTACCCGCAGCCAACATGCCCTCCAGACCCAGTGCGACCGTGCGGGCGGTCGTCATGCCATCCTCCAGCACCCGCCTGGTCTCGGCTCGGCCGGATTCCGCCGTGACGCGGGCCCAGTTCAAAGCCAGTTCCCGGGCGATGTCGCGCGCCTTCCAACTCACGAACCCCAAACTGAGTCCGAGTGCGAGTGCGACCGCCCCGCCGATTTGCACAAGCATGCGATTTTTTAGGTTCATGGTCATTGCATGTGCTATCGGCTGCGACCGCGAAAACTTGATCCGAGTTATCTCTGGTGCTTGTGACTTTTATGCAACAATCGCGCGCTTTAATCCGTTCAAGTCGCGTTCGTTTCTGAGCCTCAGAGCGGAGTAAACAGGCGGCGCATCCGGATGCCCGTTCCGAGTGGCCTTTCGCCGCCACACGTCACGCTTCCGCGAGACGGAGTTTTCGGATCTAAAAATGTATCTGAAAAGGGTATCTGAAAACGGACCGGGATGTTTCTTAGCTACCATTTCCGGTGTTCAACGGCTTTAAAGCAGCAAACGACTCCGGTGCGCCTTCTGATCCTGATACGATTCCCATTCCGCACACTATTCGCGGCGATCGCGGCTTTTGAGGGCGGTCTCGACGGCGAGGGCGAGGGCTTCGGCGGTGAAGGGTTTTTGCAGGGTTGCGTAAATGCCGGCGGCAGCGAAGGCGGCGGCATTATTCGAGCCGCCATAACCCGTCATGATGAGAATGGGGACGTTGGATTTGAGAGCGCGGACGCGGCGGGCGAGGTCTAGTCCGCTCAGCTTGGGCATACTCAGATCACTGACGATCAGGTCGAAGTTGTGCGGGTTTTCCTCAATCGTGCGCATGGCCTCCAGCGGATCGAGGAAGCTTTGCACGTTTAAGCCCATGCGCAGGAGCAGGAGCTCGGCGACTTGGGCAACCGTGGTTTCGTCGTCCACGATGAGCACCTTTTGGGTCTTGGCGGCGGGGGTGATGGCGGAGGTTGAGGTGGCGTGTACGGGGGCCGAATCGGTTTCGGAACAGATGGGGAAGTAAATGCGGATAGCGGAGCCTTTGCCCACTTCGCTTTGAACGGAGATCAATGCGTCGTGGGCTTGCAGGATGCCGTGCACTACGGCCATGCCCAGACCGGTCCCTTGGCCTTGGGGCTTGGTGGTGAAGAAAGGCTCAAAGAGGCGTCGCAGGGTGTCCTCGTCCATGCCGCAACCGGTATCGGTGACGGTGAGGGTGACGAAGTCGCCGAGGCGGAGTTGGGGGTGGCGGGCCTGTTTTTGGGCATCGACCGAGCCGAGCGCGACCTCGATGGTCATGCGTCCGCCATCGGGCTCCATGGCGTGGTAGGCGTTGGTGGCGAGGTTCATGACCACCTGGTGGATCTGGGTCTCGTCGGCGAAGATCGGCGGAACGGCGCGATCCAGGCGGGAGATGATCTCGATATTGGCGGGGAGGGAGGCGCGGAGCAGGCCGAGGGCTTCGCCGACGATAGCGCCCAGAGCCAGGCGGGTGCGGGAGGCTTCCTGGCGGCGGCTGAAGGTGAGGATCTGGCGGACCAAGTCGCGGGCACGGATGGTGGCTTGGCGGGAGTTATTGAGGTAGTTGAGGGCGCGATGCCGCTCGGGCAGCTCGTAGCTCATGAGCTCCAGATTGCCCATGAGCGCGGTGAGGATGTTGTTAAAATCGTGGGCGATGCCGCCGGCGAGGGTGCCGATGGCCTCCATTTTTTGCGCCTGGCGGAGTTGTTCTTCGAGTTTGGCTTGGGCGGCGATGCCGGCGAGGCGTTCGGTCTGGTCGCGTCCGATGCAGAGGACGGCCCCCGAGCCGGCCTTGAGGCGACGGGGGGCGAGATAGCATTCGAGGGGGAGCACAGTGCCGTCGGCACGAAGCAAGCGAAGGAGGAGGACCTGGCTTCCGCCGCCGTTGGCGACGGTGGCGTAAGCGTTGAGGGCAAGGGGGAGGTCGACCGGGAAGAGGGCCTGATCGAGGGTGATGTTATTCCAATGAGAGCGGTGCCAGCCGGTGAGTCGGCTGAGGGCGGAGTTGGTCGTGCGAAGCTGGAGCTGATCATCAATGGTGAAGATCACGTCGGGGGCGGCGTCCACCATTTCGCGGTAGTTGGCGTCGCTCTCGCGCAGGGCGAGTTGGGCGTCGCTCAGCTCCTGGCTTTCCAGGAGCAGGACAATGCGTTCCGAGACGGCGGTGGCGAAGTTGATCTCGTCCTGTTCCCAGACGCGGGGTGTGCCTGTGTGTTCGTGGCAAAGGACGCCGACGAGCTTGCCGTGGCGGCGAACGGGAATGTCGAGGATGGCGGTAATGCCTAGCGGAAGGAGATAACTTTCACGCAGTCCGGCCATGAGTGGGTCGGTCAAGGCATCGGAAATGGCGACGACGGACTCGGTTTTGATGGAGGAAAAGTAGGCGGGGGCTTGGTCGCTGGATAGCTCCGCGCCGCTGCAGAATTGCAGGTCGGTGCGGTCGTAGCCAGCCACGCAGCGCAGGCGGGACAGCCCCGCATCGAAGCTCCAGAAACCGACCCGGCGTACGTTGTGGACGCGGGCGAGGATGGAGAGGATGAGGTGAAGCTGGCGGTCGGGGTCGGCCTGGCTGATTTCCTCGGTTTTGGAGAGCTCGACCAGGCCGATGTTGTGCTGGGCGAGTCGGGCTTCATGGCGCTGGCGCTCGGTATCGCGCGCTCCGATGGCCGAAAGCATTTCGTTAAAGGCCTCGGCGAGGCGGCCAAATTCGTCGCTGCTGGTAACGGGGACGCGCAGGGTATAGTCTTTTTTCTCCGTTACCTCACGGGCGGCTTTTACGAGGTCTTGCACGGGTCCGGATACGGCGCGGCGTAGCACATAGGAGAGCAGGATGGTGAGCACGCCCAGCGAGCCGATCGAGGCGAAGGCGAAAATCCCGTAGCTGTAGAGCCGTTGCTTATTGGTGGGGATTTCGAAGCGCAGGCCGATCATGCCGAGGGGGCCTCCTTCGCCTTTAACTTCCTCCATTATCGTGATGGTTCGATCGCTGATCTGGGTGGCTTGGGCGGGCTGCGCCAGTTGCGGAGGGAAAAGCCCGTCCGGTTTACGGTTGCGGGCAGCGAAGCGGGAGCCGTCCGGTAAATAGATGGCCGAGCCGATGATCTCAGGGCGTCGCTCGATGCTGGCGAGTTGAGTGCCGGCGGTGCGGTCGTCGAGGAATTCAAGCGCGGGCACGAGCAGATCGGCCAGCATTTTCGCGTCGGCGCGCGCTTCGCTGACGTAGTTTGGGCGGAAGGTGGTTTTCTCGTAAAGAGCCAGGGCGAGGGCTAATAGCATGGCGGCCACGGTGACCGCGAGGACGACACTCCCGAAGAGCTTACGTTGGATGGGAAGGTCGGAGAAACGCATGGTTCAGCCTCGTTCGGGGATGGGGCGCACGATGCGGCGGGCGGATACCAGCATGCTGGAACTGACCTTGAGACGGGCGAGTTGCAGGATGGGTAGGTTAACATCGAACCGCAGCCGACTGCCGGCGCTGGTTTTTTCCCGGACGAGGGTAACGCCGGCCTCCGGTTTGAGGGAGGTTTCTACTTCAGTGACGGTCAGGATGGGGGCGCCTGCGAGTTCAGATAACCAGGAAGACTGCCGGCGGGATTCTTCACGGCTGATGAAGACGAGGTCGCAGATTCGTGCTTCGGCGGCGGAGCCTAAGCGTTTGATTACCACAGGGCGGCCTTGAACCAGAACATTGGCAAAGGCTTGTTCGAGGGCGCCATCAAAAGGGTCGTGACCGAGGATGCCGATGGTGAAAGGAGGCGGTGTGTGGGGGGAGTCAGCCTCTCGCTCGGTTTCGGGCCATTCGATGTATCTGGTGAATAGGGCCAGGTAGGCGGCGGTGGCTTGGGCTTCCGGAATCGTTGCGGCGGCGGCGATGCCTTGGAGCGGGCTGAGTATCGCCAGCCAGACGGCAAGAATCATGCTGCGCCATGTGTGTGCACGGCTTCTCAGCGAAGCGGAATACGTGCGGGTGAGCTGGCGAAACAGGTGCATTTTTAGCGGAGCCAATCGAAGCGAATGTAGATGCTCCGGGGTATTTCGCTGCGTAGCGGCGAGAAGTTGAATTCAGGGTGGCTGGGTTCCAGCAGGTTGCGTGCGACGACCGAGACTTCCCAGCCCCGGCCAAGCTGTTTGCCGACGCGCAGGTCCAGGGTGTTGTAAGCGGGGACTGGGCGGGTGCCTTGGAGATCGTCAACCCAGCGCCACCATGCGTCCACCTCCCAGGTTTTGTCGATGTTCCAGCGGGAGCGCAGGCCGAGTTGTTGTTTGGGGCTGAGCTCCGCGATGCGAGGCAGGGTGGCATCGGTGCTGTCCGGGTCCTTATCGATGTCGAGATCGAGGAGGGACCAGGTGAAAATCAGGCGGCAGTTGTGGGTGGGTTCTAGGGTGGCGCTTAACTCGCTGCCAAGGGCGTGGGCATGGGCTTTGTTCTGGTAGCTGGAATCAGTGCGGACGAAGGTCGAGGAAGGCAGTATCTCGCTGGTGGCGAGTTTGTCGTATTGATTAAGATACACGCTGGCCGAGGTGTTTAACCAGGAATTGGGGCGATGGCGGAGGCCGGCTTCGAACGCATCCAAGGTCTCGGCTTGGATAGCGCGATTGGGCAGGGTCCGGGAGGCCGGGACAAAGCCGACGGACTCGAGGGTCTGATCGTATTCAAAGCGGGAGGGGATACGCACGGCGCGCGAGTAGCCGCTCCAGAGCGTGAGGCGATCGTTTGGGGTCCAGGCGAGGCGGGCGGAGGGTAGGAATTCCAGGTCGGTAAAGTCGTTATACTCGGCTTTCATACCTCCGGTGAACGTCCAGGTCTGAGGGGTGATGGCGACCACGTCTTGGAGAAACAGGGCACCCTGTTTGAGGTAACGAATCGAGGGGGAGAAGCTGGAGACGCTCGTGGGGCTGACCACGGCGTCGTCGAGTTTGCTCAAGCGTGTATTGGCGCCCCAGGTGAGACGCTGGTGTTGGCCGAGCTCAAACTCGTGGCGGACTTCGACCTCGCCGACATCAGCGGTGCTGAGGTTGCCGCCGGAATCGCGGTTTATGCGGTCGTAGTAGGCCTGGAGACTGAGTTTGTCGTCGCTGCCGAGCGTGATTTCGCGGCGGCCGAGTAGGTGGCCGCCATTGCTGGTGGCTTCCGCGGTTTTACCCGAAACGATCTGGTCGGCGCGGGAGGTGAAGATGTCGCCGGTGATGAGGGTTTTGGTGCCGGGGGATTTTTCCTGATCGTAGCGGAAGCCGGCGCGGTATTGCTCCCAGGCGTCGTTGGGGTCGCGACCGCCGGACACGGGCTCGGTTGAGTCGCGAGCGAAGGCTTTGGCGTAAACGCGCAGCCATTGCCCGGGGCCGAGGGTCATGCCCTCGCGAGCGTATATGAAGGCTTTTTCGTAGTTGCCGCCACCGACTGAGATTTGTGAGCCCTGGGTTTGGCGGGCGTCTTTGGTGATGATGTTAACCACGCCGTTGACTGCGTTGGTGCCCCAAGTGGTGCCGCCCGGGCCGCCGATGGTTTCGATTTGCTGCACGTCCTCGAGCGGCACGTCGCGGATATCCCAGATGGTGCCGCCAAAGCGGGCGGAATACAGGGAGCGACCATCGATAAGCGGGAGGATTTTGTTGGCCGAGCTGCCGCTAAAGCCACGCATCGTAACGGAATAACTCCGACTGTTGATCTGGCCGACCTCCATGCCGGGAGCCATGCGCAGGACGTCGGGAAGGGTGAGCGCACCAGAGCGGCGAATGTCTTCGTCGGAGATTACGGTTACGTCGGCTGCGGCGCGGAAAAGCTTTTCTTCGGATTTCGAGAGGGAGCTGATATTAAGCTGGGCGAGATCTTCGAAGGTGGCGTCGCGGTATAGGTGGGTTTGGGCGGTTTTTTTTGTTTCTTCAGCGAGGGCTACGGAGATGCCAAGGGCTGGTAACGCTAAACCTATTGTGAACCGCAGGGTAAGGCTCATGTCGTGTTAGTAAGGTTGTTAGACGCGGATGACGTAAAACTAACCCGTGATGCAAAACCAGCTGAAAGCTGTTTACATTTGTGTCATTTTCCGGCGGTTTGCGGAAAGGCTGCGGAAGGGCAAGGGAATGCTGACGAGGTTCAGGCCGAGGTTTCGGAAATACAACGGAGAATCCCGTAAGCTCTCCGGGGTCTGTGAGTAAAGACCGACGACTGGTCTAGTCGGGCCTGTAGCGAGCTTGCGTCGGATATAATACCAAAGGTCCATGATTATCAAATTATAGGGGGAGAATTCTTAACCACGGATAGCACGAATAATCTCATACAAAACCGACCAATCCGTGCCCATCCGTTATCCGTAGTTAAAGCCTGAATCTTTTGGACTATTGGTAATACCAAACACCGTTTTAATTTAGACGGTAAGGGAGGGCGTGCGCATCCCTGCGCACGCGGCAGTGGAGTGGTCGCCCCATCCACGGGCAGAGAGACCGCCCATCCACCTAAAGCACAAAAGCTTGGGGGGATTGGTATTACATAGAGTCGTAAATCTGCACGCGCTCCCAATCGCCCTTGAACCGCGCGAGAAAAGCTTTGTGCACCGGGTCGATTTGGTAGGCGTCATGCGCCGCCACATCCACGAACAACGCGGTGATGGCGAAATCGTAGCTGGCATCCACCACCGGGCGCGGCGGGATCGGAGCGGGCGCACCGATGTGCAGCGTGCTCACGCTGGAAATAGCGCGCAGCGACTCCAAACCCTCGGTTAGAAAAGCCGCGCGCGCGGCGGGCGCGAGATCCTTGCGAAGCCAGAAAACAACGGTGTGAACAAGCATGGTGTAAGTGGGGGGATTAAAAACGAAACCACAGGATTCCTGCGCTGCCCTATCCGCCGCGAGCCCAAAAAACCCTTTGCACCCGCCCGTCCGCTGCCTAGTTGTCCACCTCCCTCTCATGCCCGCTCCACTCAACATACAAATCATCGGCCCTGAAGTGGCCATCGCATGGGATGACGGCGTGGAAACCTACTTCCTGGGCGAGGACTTGCGCGCAGCCTCCCCCAGCGCCGAAAACATCGGCGAACACG
>JAIXRU010000231.1 GCA_027485045.1 Opitutaceae bacterium
CACCACGCCGCCCGGTGTTCCGGTGCGGAGCGTGCGCCGTCAGCCAGCCGGGTGCGCAAACGGATCCATTCGGTGGTGGCGGAGGGTGCGGGCTGGGCGGCGGTGGTCACGCGCCAGGCCGCCGAAGCTTCGGCGAGCCAGGCGCGTTCCTGCTGGCAGGCGGGGCAGGCCGCGACGTGCCGCTCCAAGGCGTCGAGCGAGGCCGGGGTGAGCGGCTGGTCGCGTTCGACGAAAAGGAGAGGGCGGGCGGCGCGGCAGTTCATGAGAGGACGAACGGGTCTAGCGACCGTAGCTGTAACGGGATTCCGATACGACGACCGAGCCGGGGGTTTCGCAGGCGCCGGGACCGGTTTCCACCCAAACGCGCCGGGTATCGTAGGTGTAGTAGGCTTGCTGCCAGTAGCTGGTCTGGCGGCCCCAGGTGTCGGTGGTGGCGACCCAGCGAGCGGGGACGTAAACGCGGGTTTGAATGGTTTTCCAGTAGCCGGAGGGAGGGGGAGGCGGGGGCGGCGCGGAGTAGATGATTTGGGGCGGGGGGCAGGGAGGGGGAGGGGGCGGGCAATAGACGACCGTGGGAGGCGGGTCACGGTGTTGAAGGTGCGAGCCGATGATGACGCCGCCGACGAAGCTCCCGGCGGCGATCCATACTTTGTCGTTGCGGCCGGCGCTGGCGGTTTGCGGCACGGAGGCGAGTCCGGCGAGAGCGGCGGCGAGGATAACGGTGGTTTTCATGGTGTTCCCAGTTGGGTTCACGGTATGAGACGGAACTCGCGGGCGGTTTATTCGGAGTAAATCGCGGAGATTTATAACTATTTAATCCGCAGTGACTATCACCGCGTAAACTTCGCCTTCGCTTTTGGCCGGTCCGCCCAGGACGGCTGGCACGCCGGGGCGGAGCACAAGGCCGGTATTCATGAGGGAGCGGTCGCCTTCGAACCAACTGACTTGGACGCGGCGCTGGCCGGAGGCGGGGTCGGTTTTGATTTCCAAGCGTTGGCCGGAGCCGAGGGCGAGTTTGCCGCTGCCCGGGATCGCCAGATCGAGGGTGGCTTGGTTGAGCCATTGAAAGCTCTCAAAACGCAGCACGCGGCGGAGGGTGGTTTCGTAGGCGGACAGGCGGGGGTCGGCCTTGGCCGGGTTCTTACCGGCGACGACGAGTATGGCGGTGATGGTGACGCGGTCCGGCGAACTCTGCGCCTGAGCGGCGGGCATTAAAAACGACAGGAGCAGCGCGAAAACGAAGAGGCAGGGGATGTTTTTCATAAAGGGTTGGGCGGCGTCATGCCGTTGAGTTTTTTCAAGAGCAGGCGGCGGGCTTGGTGCAAGCGCGACATTACGGTGCCGGGCGGGCAGTCGAGGGCGAGGGCGATCTCGGCGTAGGATAAGCCCTCGATTTCGCGCAACGCCAAGGGGGCGCGCAGGCGGACGGGAAACGAGGCCAGGGCTTGCTCGAAACGGGCCCGGCGCTCGGCGGCGAGGGCCTCGGCGGCGGAATCGTCGGGGGCGGCGGGCTCGGGTATGCCCGGGGCGTCTTCGGGGCCGAAGGCGAAGGGCAGGAAGCGGGAGAACCAGCGCTGGCGTTTACGCAGGTGATCGATGGCGCGGCGCACCGCGATGGGGTGCAGCCAGGTGGTGAAACGTGACTGGCTGCGGTAGTGTTTCAGGTTTTTCCAAACCGTGAGCCACACCTCCTGGCAGACATCGCGGGCTTCGTGTTCGTCGCGCAGGATGGCGGCGACGAGGCGGTAGGTGGCCGGGTAGTGGGTCTGCATCAACTCGCCGAAGGCGGACTGATCGCCTTGGCGGGCGAGGGCGATCCAGGCTTGGTCGCGGGCGGCGGCGGCCTCGGGCGAGAGGGGTTCGGGGGCGGGTTCGCGCGCAGCGGTGGGGGGGAGCGACATCGGGGATGGCGCTGGTTGAGACGCGCGGCGGGGGGACTTGGTTCCCTGACTGCCTTTCTGAGGTGTGGGTTAGCCGGCGGCGGCCATGGCCTCGCGGTCTTTTTCGGTTTTTAGACGGAGCTGGCCGCAGGCGGCGTCGATGTCGTGGCCTTTTTCGCGGCGCAGGGTCACCGGCACGCGGGCTTCGCGGAGCAGGTCGGCGAAGCGTTCCATGCGGTTGCCGGAGGGGCGTTTCCAGGGGAGGCCTTCCACGGTGTTGTACGGGATGAGGTTTACGTGGGCGTGCAGGTCGAGGGCGATTTCGCGCAGGGCGGCGGCCTGGGTGAGGGAGTCGTTCATGTCCTCGATGAGGATGAATTCGAGGGTGACCATGCGGCCGTGTTTCTCGGTGAAGGTTTTGATCGCGGGGATGAGTTTTTCGAGGGGGTAGGCCTTGTTCACCGGCATGATCTGCTCGCGCACTTCGTTGGTCGCGCCGTGGAGGGAGATGGCGAGGCGGAAGCCGAGCGGTTCGTCGGCGAGTTGGAGGATTTTGGGGACGAGGCCGCTGGTCGATAGGGTGATGCGGCGGGCGCCGAAGCCGAGGCCCCATTCGGCGTTGACGATGGTGAGGGCGCGCAGGACGGCGTCGTAGTTGGCGAGGGGTTCGCCCATGCCCATGACGACGATGTTGTCGAAGGTGGCGAGGCCGGCGTGGGCGCGGGGATCGTGGGCGTCTTCGCGGTAGCAGACGTGGAGGAGCTGGGCGACGATCTCGCCGGCGTTGAGGTCGCGTTTGAGGCCGGCGAGGCCGGAGGCGCAGAAGCGGCAGGCCATGGCGCAGCCGACCTGGGTGGAGATGCAGATGGTTTTGCGGGATTCGTCGAGGCCGACGCCTTCCTGGGGGGCGCGGATGATGACGGTTTCGATGAGGGCGCGGTCTCCGAGCTCGAAGAGGAGTTTGTCGGTGATGTCGCGGGATTGTTTGTCGAAGAGTAGGCCGAGGGGCATGAGCTCAAAGGTGTCGGCCAGCCAGGCGCGTAGGGGCTTGGCGAGGTTGGTCATCTCGTCCCAGGAGCGGGCGCGTTTTTTGTAAACCCATTCGAGGATTTGTTTGGCGCGAAAGGCGGGTTCGCCGCGTTCGCGGAGGCGGGCGGTGAGGGTTTCGAGGGTCTCGCCGGTGAGGGGAGGCTTGGCGGGCGTGAACTTCATGCTTGGACAATAGGCTCGCACGCGCCGGACTGTTGGCAATAGCGCGTCACGGCACCTTACCGCCATGGGACTCCTCCAACGTCATATTTTCGGCACTGTCGCCGTCGCCTGTCTGGCGGCGGTGAGTGTCTTCGCGTTTGTCTTGATCGCGGGGCAGGGCTTGCGGGATTTGCTCGGCTATGTGGTGGCGGGGCAGATTCCGATGGGGACGGCGCTGGAGTTGCTGGGTTTGCTGGTGCCGTTCGTGGCGGTGTATGCGCTGCCCATCGGGCTGTTGACGGCGGTGCTTTTGGTGCTGGGGCGCATGTCGAGCCAGCAGGAGATCACGGCGATGCGGGCGGCGGGCTTGAGTCTGGGTTTCGTGGCGCGGCCGATCTGGTTGATCTCGGCGGGGGCGGCGGTGTTTTCGCTGCTGTTGAATTTTTATCTGATGCCGGTGGCACGCTCGGAGTATCGATCGATCCTTTTTGCGACGGTGAGGCAGAATCCGCTGAACTTTATCGTGCCGAGAACCTTCGTGCGGGATTTTCCGGGTTTTGTGGTTTACGTGGGGGAGAGGCGGGGGGCGGAGTTGAGGGATTTCTGGCTTTGGGAGGTGGATGCGCAGAAGCGGGTGTTGAGCGTGGCGCGGGCGAAGTCGGGGTCGGTGGATTTTCGCGAAGACGACAACCGCATGATTCTGACCTTGCGCGAGGTGAGCGTGGAGACGCGCGACCGCGAGCGGCCCGAGGATTTTTCCAAGCCTCAGCCGGTGGGGAATTCGGACTCGATGACGGTGGAGTTAAGTCTGGATGGAATTTTCGGGCAGATGAAGGTCGTGCCGAAAATCAGTTTGATGACCTTTGCCCAATTGATGACGCGGAGGGCGGAGTTGACCGCGAAGGGTGAGGGGGCGACGGCGGTGGAGAAGAGAGAGCTTACGCGGGTGGTTGTTACGATCAGCCAGAAGGCGGCGTCGAGTCTGGCGGTGCTGGCTTTTGGGTTCATTGCGGTGCCGCTGGGCATCAAGGTCTCGCGCAAGGAGACCTCGGCCAATCTGGGCATCGCGGTGGTGCTGGTGCTGGGGTATTACTTTTTGGCTTCGCTCGCCAATATGTTGGAGCATAGCCCGCGATTGCGGCCCGAGCTTTGGGCGTGGGTGCCGCCGCTGGTTTACGCGGCGGCGGGGCTGTGGTTGTTTCGCCGGGTGGACCGGGCTTGAGGCGGCCGAGGGGCGGAATCAGGCGAGGGCGCGGTTTAGCGCGCTGACGATGGCACGGATGGAGGCGAGCTCGATGTTGGTGTCCACGCCGGCACCGAAGTAGGTGCGGCCGTTGGCCAGTTTGATCTGGATGTAGCTGACGGCCCTGGCCTGGGCGCCGCTGCCGAGGGAGTGTTCGTTGTAGCTTTGCACGTCGAAGCTTGGGACGCGACCGGTGGCGGCGAGGCCGCGCACGAAGGCGTCGATGGGGCCGTTGCCCTGGCCGGTCATGGAAAGGGGATCGTCGCGCACGACCAGTTCGGCTTCGCAGGTGACCTGGGCGCCGCGTTCGGTGGTGCGGAACTGGCGGAGGGTGACGGGGTGGGTGCGTTCGAGGTATTCGCGCTGGAAGGCGGCGAGGATCTCGTCGGGGGCGAGCTCGGTGCCGCGCTGGTCGGCGAGGTCGTTGATGATTTTGCCGATCTCCTTGTGCATGAGTTTGGGCAACTGGTAGCCGAACTCGGTTTCGAGGATGTAGGCGACGCCGCCTTTGCCGGACTGGGAGTTGATGCGGATGATGGCTTTGTAGGTGCGGCCGAGGTCGGCCGGGTCGAAGGGGATGTAGATCACGTCCCAGGGGTGGCCGGGCTTTTGGTGAGGCCAGGATTTCTTGATGGCATCCTGGTGCGAGCCGCTGAAGGCGGTGAAGACGAGATCGCCGGCGTAAGGTTGGCGGGCGGGCACCTCCATGCGGGTGCAGCGTTCGTAAACTTCGCGGAGGTGGGGCAGGTTGGAGAAATCCAGGCCGGTCTCGATGCCGTGGGAGTGGAGGTTGAGGGCGACAATGACGATATCCAGATTGCCGGTACGTTCGCCGTTGCCGAAGAGCGTGCCTTCGACGCGGTCGGCGCCGGCGAGCAGGCCGAGTTCGGTGGCGGCGACGCCGGTGCCGCGGTCGTTATGAGTGTGGAGCGAGACCTCGGTGAGTGCGCGGCGGGTGAGGTGGCGGCACATCCACTCGATCTGGTCGGCGTGCACGTTGGGCGTGGTGTATTCGACCGTGGCGGGCAGGTTGAGGATGATTTTGTTATCCGGGCTGGGTTGCCAGACATCGGTGACGGCTTCGCAGACCTCCAGGGCGAAATCGAGCTCGGTGCTGGTGAAGCTTTCCGGCGAGTATTCGAGGCGGATACGGGAGCCGTCGGCGATGAGCGGGGCCATGTGCTTTTTGAGCAGGGTGATGCCGAGGACGGCGATGGCTTTGATCTCGTCGCGGGTGGCTCCGAACACGTATTCGCGTTGTTTGGGCGAGGTGGAGTTATAGAGGTGAAACAGAATGTTTTTCGCGCCGCGCAAAGCTTCGAGGGAGCGCACGATCAAGTCCTCGCGGCATTGGCAGAGGATCTGGATGGAGACGTCGTCAGGGATGAGGTTCTCCTCGATCAGGCGGCGGCAGAAATCGAATTCGATTTGGGAGGCGGATGGGAAGCCGATCTCGATCTGTTTAAAGCCTACGGAAACAAGCAGGGCGAAATACTCGATTTTCTCCTCCACGCTCATGGGTTGGGCGAGGGCTTGATTGCCATCGCGAAGATCCACCGAGCACCAGATGGGGGCCCGCGAATGGGTGTGGTCGGGCCATTGGCGGTCGGGCAAGTGGACGGGCGGGAAGGGCGTGTATTTGCCTACGGGGGAAAAGGACATGGAGGGTTTGAAACAGGATTTACGTTCTTTGAAAAGGCCGGGGTGCGCCCGCATGCGTCAAGCCCGGTGGATTCACTACTGCTACTACTGACAGAAAACTGGATTCTAAAGACCCGACCCCGTGCAGCTTTTATCGTTTACTGAACGGTGCGGCGAACTCGGTAGAAGCGCCGGAAAGAAGGGTCGGTTTGCGCGTCAAAATCGATCCATGACATCACGCTGGCAGTTGCCTTCGCCGGCGCTCCCATTGCGATCCAAAGGCTGAGGTCGCTGCTCTGCTCTAATTCATAGGTGTCCCCGAGCGCCGTAGAGGTCGTGAGGCACACTTCACCACCCGCCCCACGGGTGATCGAAAGGGCAAACGCCGGTGCCGGCGGCAGGGCGTTTAGGAAATCATGCCAGCGCTGAAACTCGGCGCTATAATCAGTGTAATCAACGTCGGTCTGATATACTTCATAGTAACGGCATTGGTGGGTATTGAAGCCATAGTCCATACCGTCTTCCGGACTGCCATTCAGAAGCAGACCGACATGAGCGGGATCGAACGGACGAAGCCACGAACCAAGCATTTGATAGCTAATAAAAGTTCTATTCTGGGACAGGTAGAGTGGAGCGGTGTAGCCCGTGGGTGGCGTGCCTGACCAAGGATCGCTTCCAGCGTTTGCGCGGCTAGCGGCCAGATTCTCCATCCAGAAACCTACTCTTGGGTGCTGGATGCCGTCATGCACCGTGATTATACTTTGCCGTAACTGTTCCCAAGGCGTGACACCACCGTAATTAGCATCCAGTAGATCGATGTATATCCAAAATCCGATCATGGTCGGCGTTTTGGGGAAATTAGCCGTGACGTTTGCGAGGTGGGTTAGCACGGCGGTGGCCATGTTTTCCCGCGAGTAAGAGGGCAGCATTCCAATTTTGATCTGATTCGGATCCCGTATGCCGCTATTGAGACCTGGAATCCAAGCGTTGAGACAGGCGAGTCGTGGATGATCGCGGAGTGGCATGCCATCCACGTTGGCGTTGCCCAACGCCACGAGCATCTGCCGATATCTTTCCTGTGCAATTACATCCCAAGGCAAGGGCGCGGTAACACTCGGACTACCCGCCGTCCAGGTGGTGATACCCGGAAGCGCCAACAACCACGCCGGGGTGGTGCCACTCACAATCTGTAAAGAGACCTTTTGCCTGGCGGGCACTTTGCTAAAAATATTGGTAATGATGGTGAAGTCGAAGACCCCATTCGCAGGTTCCAATGTGGACCAATCCGTGCGTAATAAATAGCCATCTACGAAGTCTTTGTCGCGCACATTTCCATCGCGCATGGGGACCCCATTGATCGTTGAGCCCACCGTGCTATCGATGAGGTAAATTCCTTTTGGTTGCTGATACTCATTGTTGGCCGAAGCCGGATCAAAGACGCAAAAGATGAACTCGCTCTGACGGCTCGCCCCCACCGCATCCATCACGCGTAGTTTAATCACCGCGACACCTGTCTTGCCGCTTATCGGGGATACTTGCACGGTGCGACTCACGCCGTCGGTCGTGAGGGTGATGTTTGCGTTTGGAACGAGCGCCAGATTAGAGGACGTCGCCACAACGCTGAGCGCGCTGGCCGTGGTTTCCGGATCGCTGACTGCAAAGGAAACCGGGGGCGCAATCTGCCCTGGGCTAATGATCTGATAGCTCGGTAAGCCACTGATTGAAGGTGGTGAATTGGGTGCCGTGACGGTGATGTTAAAACTACTCGTGGCCGAGAGACCGCTGCCATCCAAGACAGTCAGCGTGATCACGCCTGAGCCTCGTTTGCCGGAGGCGGGAGTAATTCTGATTGAGCGTTGGGATGTCGTCCCACCCAGGGTAAGATTCGCACTGGTATTCGGGACTAATAACGCATCGCTGGAGATAGCTGTGACAGTCAGTAGATTGAAGGCGGTCTCGGTATCTCCGATGATGAACGCTTGGGTTGCCGTGCTGGTGTCCTGAGCGATGACTTGGTCTGGCACATCACTGATGAGCGGCACACCCGCCGACATCGCCACCGGTAACACTAAAAAAACGACCCAAAATCTGAGAATACAGGTAAGAGTCATTACGGGCTTAAAACTGAGTTAAGACCCCGTGTCTAGACTACTTACAGGAAACTGGATTCTGCCGGGGATCGGGGCGGGAGGGGTTTGCAGGGGAGGGTGGTCGATGGAAACTCGAGTCGTGAACGTCGGCGAACGTCGTCGGACTAACGGGAACTGGTGGACGCGTTCGCCTCGATATCTGCGCAGCGCTCGAAACCCGCAAAATGTGCGGTTGCGTTTTTGAAACGGCAGGTTTTCGGGCGGCGAGTCATGAACGGAGGCAGCGCACCTCCGCGCACAAGTCAAGATAGGTGCGTTTACGTGAGTTTTCTGGGTGCAAGGCCAGCGGTTGCTTCAGTCCACCTCGGCGTCGGGTTGGCTGTAGTTCTTGGCGAAGAGTTCTCCTTGGTCCGCTTCTCGCTCCGACGTCCTGTGACCAGAGTCCAACTCGTAGCCGAGCTGGTCGTAGCTCTCGCCGGGCTCTGACAGCTCGGCCCGGAAGCGGAGTTTTTCTACGCGGGGGAGGGGCGGCTGGTTTCGAGGGTAGGTAGGTCGAAACGAGTCGCAGGGCGCGCCCCCTACGATACCCGCAGGCGAGTTTCTTAGACGTTTCCAGTGGATTCATGTCAGCGAAATTGCGGATCACCACCCCGAGGCCGCGGTTCGTATCCTTGGTGGCGCCGGACTCTATGTGCCCGACTGGATACAAGCGGCCCGGTGAAAGGAGCGTTTTGCCTCCGGCACACTTTTTGTATGCCGTAACCCCAGCCGTTGCGTGCCGTCTTGCTTGGTGTGCATGCACGCTTATCAATCGCCTTATGCCCTCCGACGAAGACCCGCCGCCACCCGACGTTGAGGGCTGGCTGGTACTCATCCGCGCGGGCGATCAGCAGGCGGCACGGAAG
>JAIXRU010000004.1 GCA_027485045.1 Opitutaceae bacterium
GCACCTACGCCTCCTACCGCTTCGGCCCCGCCGGTCGCGTCGTGCAACTCATCCTGCTCGACACCCGCTACTTCCGCTCCCCGCTCCAACGCGGCGACTTCCCCCGGCCCGGCTGGATCGAAGGCCGCCCCGGCAACTACCTCCCCGAAACCGACCCCGCCTCCACCCTGCTCGGCCCCGACCAATGGCGCTGGCTCGAAGCCTGCCTCCGCCAACCCGCCGACCTCCGCATCATCGCCAGCTCCCTCCAAGTCATCGCCGACGACCATCGTTTTGAAAAATGGGGCAACTTCCCCCACGAACGCCGCCGCCTCTTCGAACTCCTCCGCCGCACCGGTGCCGAAGGCGTCGTTTTTCTTTCCGGCGACCGCCACACCGGCGAGCTCAGCCTGCTCGACCCCGCCCGCGAGCCCGACGGTGCCGCGCTCGTCCCGGGCTATCCGCTCTATGATTTGACCAGTTCCGCCCTCACCAAATCCGCCCCCACCAGCCTGGCCGAGCTCACCACCCGCGCCGCCGCCAACCCCAAGGCCAGCCCCGTCTTCTTCGGCCAGGAACTCAACCGCCACCGCCTCGGCACCCGCCTGCCCTACAACCACTTCGGCCTCATCGAAATCGACTGGGACGCCCCCTCCGGCCCCCAGCTCACCCTCTCCCTCCGCCTCGACCAAGGCGATGAAGTGCTCCGCCACCGCCTCTCCCTCGCCACCCTCCGCCGCCCCGCCGCCCCCAAGTAAAACCCCCTCCGTCGGTCCGGGGAGCGCACACGTCCCGCGAGCTGCGGCAGCCGTCCCGCCCACCGCGCCGAAATACGCCCCGCTTATCCGCCTTACCAGCTCATCACCTTTCCGCCATACCAGCTCCCTCCGCTTTTCAGCATTTCCGAATTTCAAAATTTCAACTTTTCCCGCCCTCCGCCCCGCTTACCAGCCTACTAGCTTACTAGCTCTAGCAGCTTACCAGCTCTACCAGCTTACCAGCTCTACTAGCTTACCAGCTCTACTAGCTCTAGCAGCCGCGCGGCCGCTACCCATCCAACGGCGACCGCACCCCCAGTCCCGGCTTCTGCATCACATGGGTATAAATCTGCGTCGTCTCCAAGCTCGCATGCCCCAGTAAATCCTGCACCGTCCGTATATCCGTGCCCGCCTCCAGCAAATGCGTGGCAAACGAGTGCCGCAAAGTATGGGGCGTTACCCGCTTATCGATCCCAGCGCGTAATCCCGCCGCCTTTACCGCCTTCTGAAACGCACTATCCAGCACATGGTGCCTGCGCCGTAATCCACTCTGCGGATCCAGTGCCAACTCCCTGGACGCAAACAACCACTGCCACGCCCACTGCCGCCCGGCCCCCTGATACTTTCGCTCTAAACCCTCGGGCAACCACACCCCCGGCACGCCCTCCGCGCAGTCCTTCGCATGCAGATTTCGCAAACGCGCCACATGCGCCCTCAACGGCTCCACCAGCCGCAACGGCAACACCGTCAGACGATCCCGGTCGCCCTTGCCCGCCCGCACCGTCACCTGCCCCCGCTCCAAATCCAGATCCTGCACCCGCAAACGCAACAACTCCATCACCCGCAACCCGCTCCCATAAGCCAGCTCCACCATTAACCGCGTCGTGCCCGTCAACGCCTCGCACAAGCGCCGCACCTCATCCTTCGACAAAACCGTCGGCACCCGCCGCCCCGGCATCGCCCGTCTAAAATCCGAAAAATCCCCCAGCTTCATGCCAAACGCCTCCCGCAAGAAAAACACCACCGCATTCAACGCCTGCTTCTGCGTCGAAGCCCCCACCCGCTGCTTTACCGCCAGATCCTCCAAAAACGCCTTGATATCCCCCTCGCACACCGCATCCGGCAAGGTCGGATGCACGAAATCAACAAAACGCCTCGCCCAGCCCCGATACGTTTGCTCCGAACGCCAGGATAAACCCCGCCGCCTCGCCACACTCACCAAAGCCTTCTCCCACGCCGCCTCGCCCGTGTCCGAAGGCCCCAGGCTCGGCATGGCTCGATCCGAGCCCGGCCCTGGCACCAACACCGGCCCCTCCGCGTCTCCATGCAGACGTGCCGCCCGCACAAACCAACGTAGTGCTATTTTCGTATCATCAACCGGTTTGCCTTGATTCGCCAAATCCGAAAGATAGCCCTTTATAACTGTGATGCTGATGCGTAGCCGCCTCTCCTTACAGTATACCAAGAGCCCGAAAATGGCTCTCTCGTGCAACGTCTTCTCATCGAGCGACCACCGCAACCCAGCCAAATGGTCCCGCCAATTCGAAAACCGTATCGCTTCGTCGTCTGGCAGTTTTTTCAGTTCCGGTTTACCAGTTCCGCTTTTGTCGGGTTGCATGATCGCTTAAAGCATATTGCATTCATTTAAAAATCAAGCCGATTTTACTTACTCCTTGTAATGAAAATACTTACTAAAACGACAAAACCGGAACTCCCGATATTCCGGAACTCAAATACCGGAATCCCCAGTTCCGCTCAATAACACTGTTCGGCAATCCCAATCAAAACCAGAGTATTTTTGGAAGCGAAAGTCTCCAGTAATACGAAACCCAATCAAAATCGGAGTAATTTTTGGATGCGGAGATTCTCCAGTAATACGAGACAATAAAGAAAACCTTGGATTTGCTACACCGGTGCCAGATCAAAATGCAATTATTCGGGACGTGACGGGGCGAAGCCTACTCGATTCAATCCAATCCAAACCAAGACAAGATATGTGCGTATGAAATCTCTAATCCATTCAGCCAGAACTAAAACCAAGACGCCGAACAAGGCAGTGAGCCAACGACCATACATGTCACGGATTGTGCTCCGAGCAGCACAATCCGCGCCATGTATGGTCGCGGCTCACTTTGAGCGTTAGGCAAAAACCTATGTTCTTTAGCAAAAAAAAGCGTTTACGTTTTACCGGCGAAAACCCGCCGCCTGATCTGTGGTCGCAGTTCCCGAACTGGCGTTTGGCATTGGAA
>JAIXRU010000315.1 GCA_027485045.1 Opitutaceae bacterium
CAGGTGCAAGGGGGATGGGGTGTTGATACAACGTGGTATCAGCAGTTCCAGACTGACACGAGTTATATTACCAACGACATCGCCAAAGTGACGCCCTTCTTTACCCGATTCGCCGAGGCGCAAATCATGAATCCCGCCAACGGTAGCTCAAAAGCGGCGGAGTATGTTGTCCGGGCCAATGCGCTCGGTGGTGCTATCCCCGCGTTATCGTTTGCTGCAGGAAGAAATACGGTGCCGGTGTTCCTCGATCGGAACGTCAATGTTAACGATCTACAAGATGGCTGGCCCCGGACCAATACAAGGTGGCTGCACGGCGACGCAAAAGACTCTGCATATTACTTCAATTATCTACTCTGGGACAGTTGGGTAACAACGGGAGACCTAAAATGAAAATAACACACTATACTTTAATTATCGTGGCGGCATTCGCACTCGAGCTCATCAGTCATGCGAAAGCTGCAATACGCACACCGGCTCAAATCACGTTCCGCGTGATAACTGACGAGGGAAAACCTGTGGCCGGAGTAGATGTCACAGCTAGCACCTTCTTACGATGGCAACCGGGAGAAGGTTTTGGCCGGGACATATACGAAGATACCAAGGCTAGAACAGATAAAGATGGTTTAGCAGTCGTGCGCTTTGATTCCGAACGCGGAGATTGCGGATATGGCATTTATAATGTGTCGGGCTATTACTCGACGCGCAGTCTTCAATATCAATTTAGTAACGTAAAAAATGCTCGTTGGGAGCCATGGAACCCCGTTGTTGATTTGGTGCTTAAGCCTATCTTAAATCCTATTCCGCTATACGGCCGGAAAGTAGGGGAACTAACCGCCCCTCTTACTTTACCATCATTAGGGAAGCCCTGCGGCTTCGATTTGATAGGGGGGGATTGGGTGAAGCCTTACGGCAAAGGGTTACGGTCAGATTTAATCTTCACGCTTCACGAGATTAAACCGGTAAAGGATATCATGCAGGCATTTGAATATCGTCTAGAGATCACGTTCTCAAATGAGGGCGATGGACTTCAATCGGTGTTAGTTCCATTGCTACCACATGAGGGTAGCGATCTTCGTTTGCCGCGTTATGCGCCCGCAAGTGGTTACGAAGCTAAGCTCGTAAAGCAAATCGGTCGCCCCGCTGATGGTGAACCTATGTATCCAAGCACGCGAGAGGATCAAAATTACTTTGTTCGCGTGCGCACAGTGCTTGATGAAAAAGGGAATATAAAGAGCGCTCTTTATGGTAAAATATTGGGTGACATCTCTTGTTTCGTCGGCAGCTCGTCCACTGGCTTGTTGAGGTTTGCATATTGCCTCAACCCCACGTCGTTAGATCGCAACCTAGAGTTTGATCCAAAGAAAAACCTCTTTGGCGATCTGAACCTCTCCTTGCGCGTGTCAAAACCCTGAGGCGGGCTCAAGGTCCGCAAGCCTCGATCCTCAAACGGCACACGTCGCGCCAGCCCTGCGCAGACTCCGAGCTGTCACGGCGTCTGCTTCCTCCTCCGCTTGCGCTCCATCCGGTGGAGTGCACCCCCGCCGAAGAAGCCGGCCCACGCGCGAGGAATCGCGCGTAGATGGCGGCGGGCATCGAGCCCGCCTCCGCGTCACCGCGCCTTGATTGCGGCATTTTTAGCCGGCCGGTGAAGTGAGCGCCAGCGGTGCGGACTCACCCCTTCACTGGCCGCAAAGACCAGATTCAACCGCTTGCGGGTGGCGAAACCGCAGGCCTGGGCGATTTTCTCCACGCTCTCTTGCGTGGTAGCCAGCCGGTGGCGCGCCGCTTCGATCCGCACCCCGCTCAGGTAGGCGTGCGGCATTTGCCCGATGGCAGCCTTGAAATGACGTCCCAGCGTGGCGCTCGACACCCCCAGCTTGATGCAGAGCTCGGTGATGTTCAATCCGCGCCCCGACTCCGCGTCCATGATGCCCATGGCCCTGGCCACCAGCGGATCTTCACAAGCCGAGAGACGGGTGGACTCGCCGATGAACAAGCCAAGCGGCGCGATCACTTCGACCGACGGCCGGGCGGGCCGACGGCGGCGCATCAACTCCTCCAAACGGTCCACGGAACGTCGGTAAACTTCCGGGGTATTGGCATCAACATGGGTCAGGGATGGCGTGCAAAGAACTCCGCGCTCCGGATGCAGCGGGCCGCAGACCAATCCGATATCACCAGGGACGGAAAAACCGCAGGCTTTAAGCAACTCCATCAGACGCAGCACGAGGGTATCGTCGGTCAAAAACAAACCCGCCGGTCGGCGCAATCCGCGCAGCCAGCCGCCTAGCGCGGCCTCGTCCAGTTCGCCTTCGCGGACGTTTTTTTTGTGTCCTTTGAAAACATCCACCCGCATCCCCTGACTGGCGGCTTGGGCGACGAAGCCGGACTCGCGATCCCGGTTAAAAGCCCCGCCGGGGGCCACGATCACGGCGAGGCGATTAAACTGTTTCGACTGAAGATGCTCGGCGGCGAGGCGTCCTATGGCGGCATTGTCGGTTTTCACCGTTTCCACGCCCGATGCAGCCAGCCAACCGGACACGTTCACGAGCGGAATGTGCGCGGCCCGGGCGGCCTTCGCCACTTCCGGGCTGAGCACGCGCACCAAGGCGCCGGCACAGCCCATTTTCTCGGCCAGTCGGATGCCGCCGACACCCTCCTTGGCCACCAAGGCGATTTCCCAGCGTTTGTCTTGGAGAATGTAGCCGGCCAGCGCCTGGGTGGCCGGATTGGGTTTCAGCTCCAAGAGCGGAAAGCCGATCAGGGCGATCTGCGGCGGTCGGGGAGTGTGCTTCATCGGTTCCGAAGACGGGGTGGACTCTGCGGGTTCATGCCAGAGCCGCCTGGGTGCCGCGAGCCTTTAACCCCTTGGATGACGAAAAAAGCCCCCCTCGTGACGATTTTATGCCTCTTTTTAAATCATAGGCCCGGGTGTAAAGTCATGCCATCGCAAGCGCGTGAAACCTCGCTGGTCACGTTCACCGGCTCGGTTTCGCGCAACGTCGATTAACCCCCCCTCGTCACGCCCAACCCGCCCCCAACCATGAATATCGATTCCCTAATCCCCCTCGCCCTGGCCGCCACCGTTGTTACCAGTGGCTTTGCCCAAGTTCAGAATAATGCCCAGCCGCCAGTCACGCCGCCGGCCGTGGCGGACAACCGGCCCAAGGTCGATGCCGATCATCCGGCCTCGTGGGTTCCGGGTGAGACCAAGGCCGAGCGCGACGTGCGTATGGCCTGGTGGCGTGAGGCCAAATTCGGACTGTTCATCCACTGGGGCGTCTTTGCCGTGCCCGCCGGCGAATACCAGGGCAAGCCGGTGCCGGGTCGCTTCGTCTCGCCGTTCAGCGAGTGGCTGATGTTCAACGGCCAGGTGCCGGTGGCCGAATACCGCAAGTTCGCCGCCGAGTTTAACCCGACCTCCTTCGACGCCGACGCCTGGGTGCGAGCCGCCCAAGACGCGGGCATGCGCTACATCGTCATCACCGCCAAGCACCACGACGGCTTTGCCATGTTCCGCACCGCGGCCAACGATTGGAACATCGTGGACGGCTCGCCCTACGGCAAAGACCCGTTGCAGGAACTCGCCGCCGCCTGCCGCCGGCACGGCATGAAACTGGGGTTTTACTACTCGCAGGCCCAGGACTGGATCAACGGCGGCGCCGTCGGGCTGGCCGGCATGGGCGACAAGGCGCCGCCCCGCTGGGACCCCGCCATGAAGACAGACATGGATGACTACATCAACCGCGTCGCCGTTCCTCAAATACGCGAGCTGTGCTCCAACTACGGAGAATTCCCCCAGATTCTTTGGTGGGACACTCCCCGCGACATGAATCCGGAACGCGCCGCGAAAATCCAGGCGGTGGTGCGTGAGCTGCGCCCCGACGCCATCGTCAACAACCGCCTGGGCGGCGGTCGCAAGGGCGATACCGAGACACCGGAGGGCTTCATCCCCGCCGAGGGCTATCCGGGGCGCGACTGGGAAACCTGCATGACCATGAACAACTCCTGGGGTTACCGCAAAAACGACGACGCCTGGAAGAGCACCGCCAAAATCGTTCGCAACCTCTGCGATATAGTCAGCAAAGGCGGCAACTACCTGCTCAATGTCGGACCCGACGCCACAGGGCTCATCCCCGCCGCCAGCCTCGAACGCATGAAAGAAGTCGGCGCATGGGTAAGACAGAACAGTGAGGCCATCTACGGCACCCATGCCGGACCGCTTACCTACAATCCCGCATGGGGCCGCGTGTCGCGCAAAGGCGACCGGATCTTTGTCTATGTGTTCGATTGGCCCGCCGATGGACGCCTCGCGGTGCCTTTTACGGGTAATGTGCTTTCGGCCAGCTTGCTGGCCAACCCCGCCGCCCAGGTGCGCGCCACCGCCGGCCAGGATGGCGTGTTGCTGGAACTCCCCGCCCTGAAGCCCGATCCCTTCGCCACGGTGATAACGTTGCAGGTGGCTGGCGAGGTGCGCGGTCTGCCGCGTCCGCCCCAACAAGCCCAGGGCGATGGCGCCATCGTGTTGAAAGCCACGGACGCCCGGCTCACAGCCAAGCGCATGCGCCTTTCCGGCGACGACGTGCCCAGTCTGCAAATGTGGGTGGACGCAAAGGATAGCGCGGCTTGGGAAATCGAAGTGCCCAAAGCGGGCGATTATCGTGTTTCCCTGGACTACGCCTGCCCGCCCAAGGAAGCGGGCAACACCTTCCAGATCGACACCTGCGCCAAGCAACTGACGGGCACGATTGCCGCCACGCCCGGCGGCACCCAATTCAGGGAAGTCGATTACGGCACCCTGCGCTTCGACGCACCAGGCCGCTACGACCTGCACATCAGCATCATCGACAAACCGGTCGCCGGTAGCGCCATGAGCCTGCGCGGCATCAAGCTGCGTCCGACTCAGTAGACGGTTCTGGAACCGACTCTACAAGCGGTCGACAGCCTGACTCGACCCTGTAAACGATCCAGGGGTCAGTAACGATCCAGAGGTCTGGCCGCTGTTTGTTGATTGAACCCGGATTCCGCGATTGGAGGCGATAAGATGGAGAAAGATACTGGGGCAGATAATCGTAAGAGAAGCCCGAGGTGCACTGGAAGTGCATCGACGTAGCGCGACAGCGCGGAGATGGCAGCGCCGCTTGGTGCGCTGGCCCGCAGGGCCGCCCGCCACGGGTGCCCGCAGCGGCGGGCAGTGCCGGGCGCAACGGGTGATCGAACGATCATCTGCCCAGCAGGTTATGTCAGATTGCCGTCTCCAATCGCGGAATCCGGGTTTAAAGTAGAGTTTGGCATTAAACCGTCTGCTAGCTCCCGCCGCCCGGCGCTTAAGCGGACTCCCGGCTTGCCTTAAACGACTTCCCTCCCTTTGCGTATTTTTGCGCATTTCGGCACGCCGCCCACCCGCGCAACTCCCACCCGCCACCCAGCCACCCAAACCCGGCACATCCCTTTCGCGCAGCTTCGGCTGCTGTCCGACTCGAAACCGCTAATTTCAAAAGGACACGAAAAAACGCATCGACCGCGCTCCGAACTGGGGCGCATCGAAAGCGCCTTTTTCGTGGGCTCTTAGCGGTGCCTGAGTCGGGGCGTTAGTAAGTGCGTCCCTCTTTTATGTCCCGCGCATTCCCCCTTTATCTCGCCCGCCTGATTAGTGTGCTTGCGATGTGCAGTCCGGCCCACGCCCTGACTTTTTCCGAGTGGCAAAGCGTATACTTCAACGCCGGACAACTAGCCAACTCATCCCTGATCGCGCCCGCCGCCGATCCCGACGGCGACGGCCTGAGTAACCTTGCCGAATACGTCTTCACCGGCGATCCGATCTTCGTAGATACCGGCCTTGCCCCGCAGAGCGGCCAATCGGGCGACCGCCTGACGCTCACCTACCGCGAACGCTCCGACCTGAGTGGTACGCAAGTCTGGCTCCAAGGGGGCGATGATCTTTTTCACTGGGCCACCTTTAACACCGTAGAAGAAATCGCCCGAATTATCGGCAGCAGTTTCGCCGACATCACTGTTCGTGATCCTTTGCCCATTTCGTCCAAGAGGTTTTTACGCCTAAAACTTCAAATGGGCTTTCTTCCCCGACTCGCCCCAAGCCCCGCCGCTGCCAAGATGGCTTCGCACTACTCGGTGGAACTGCGATGGAATGACCCAAATGGATATGAATACGGCTACGCGATAGATCGTAAAGACCCGCAGACCGGTAATTGGAGCGAAATCGCATCACTAGACCCCGATGTGATCACTTATGTGGACACCTCCTCCAATTTAAACAGCGGCTACACCTACCGTGTGCGATTACTCGATGATGGAGAAGACACGCTGGTTTCCGAACCCTTTGGTCCCAAAGATAGCGACGAGGACGGGATACCCGACGATCTCGAACTGGGTACTAGCTACGCTGGAATCCCCGGCACCTATGCATCATCTGCTTACGACCGGGACACCGACCACGATGGAATGCCCGATTTATGGGAACTGCGTAACGACCTGAATCCCACCAATCCAATCGACGCCACTCAAGACACTGATGGAGACGGAGTATCCAATTTGGACGAGTATATCCTTGGCAGCGATCCAAACGATTTTTTCAACAACGTAAGGCCGAAGATTATAGTAGTAAGTGGCCAATATCAATTCGCCAGCCCGGGCGAGTTTTTTCTCAATCCTATTATTGTTAAAGTATACAAACCGGATGGCACACCTTGGGCGAATGCTCCAGTTACTTTCTCGGCTACAGGTGCTTCAGGCTCATATTCAACCTCAAACACTTCTGAGTCCCCAACCTTTGCAACCCTCGTGGTAACTGCGGATTCACAAGGAACTGCCACTGTTTATTGGAAAGCGGAGGCCAGCCAATGAAATCCCTTACACTTACGCTCATCGCGCTGAGTTCTGTTACTACATATGCCCAGACAACCGGCACTGTTACCGCTGGTAGCACCGGGAATTCGGCGACAACACAAATAACGGGAAACGTTCCCGTTCAAACGTATGCCGTGATCGCTGCTACGCCATTAACTGATACGGCCCCAAAAAATATATCCAAAGTCAGCAACTCAGGTTATGCCGTAATTATTCCCGCAAATGATACAGAATACCAAGCACTCCGATGGTCGCAAGGAACCGTCTCCACCTTGACCGACTCGATTGCCTTTTCCGACGGCATAACGAAGTTTTCAGTAAACGAAAGTGGGGCGATTGCAGGGCGCAGCCGGGACGGAGTCGCCGTCTGGTCACCGGGCTCAAACACCGCGACCGCACTTTCCACATCTTGGAATTTCGAGACGAGCGGCCACACTTATAAGTTAAATGAATTTTTATCCGGGAGTTACCTTTTTCCCGATGAAATGTTTCCCGTCTCTAGCGGACTGTATATCAATAACTCTGGTGTGGTTTTTGGTTCAGTAGGCTTTTTCGTAAGGCTTAAACCAAATACTGCAGGCAATAATTATGCTGAAGAAGGGATTTTTAAATGGGGAACATTTAACGACACGCCAACTCGATTAGATACAGCTTATTATTCAGGAGAATTACAAACCCTCAGCGGGGGAAGGAAATTTGCGCCGTTCAAATTAGACGGTTATTCATATCGCCCATACTCCTTCAATAACGATGGCCAATTTGTTGGCGGCAAGTCCACCTACAAAGGCGATGGCTCGAATCCTACATTTGAATGTGTATTATATCCGGCAAACAAAACGCTCGACTTCAGTGCACAAGATCTGAGTGATGGTCCCTCGCCACGGGTTGTTGGTCAAACCTTCTTCTGGCAAAACGACCAACGTTATGACTTGGCTAGCCTCGGAGTGTCATATTTGATTGGAATAAACAATAAATACGACATTTTAGGTAACGGAATTGATGGTCTTCCGTATATATATAAACTAAAACGCACTCTAGGAACAGCACTTAGTGCAGAGACAACATATCGCAAGCTAGCAATCCAAGCGCAAGCGTCTTGGGTGAATCTAAAGATGTTTAATGTAAATGATAATGGTGTGTTATCGGGACAAGCTGATTACCAACCCCTCGACAGTTCGCAGACACCCACGGGAAACATCATCGCAGGACGTCCCGTTATTCTAGTGCCAGCCGAACTAGCGGTGGACCTAAATCGCGATGGTGTGATAAACTTGTCAGGTGATACGTTTACTGGGGACGATTCGGACCTTACGGATCAAGGGCGTCCGTTTTATTTCGCCGCCAATATCGATGATAATGTAGATACAACAAGCCCCGCTTCTACAGCAGCAACCACTGGTACCGACTGGCAAAACAACTGCGTTGATGGACTCGGCGATCTACCAGACTTCTTTCCTGTCTTTTTGGATATCAAGCAACTCCTAGGCGTCCTGCCTCATACTAATTCCGGGATTACCTATAAGTTAAAACAGGCCCAAGGCAGCGTTAATTTCGTTTATACTAAACTCAAGCGGGAGACTGCTTTTAACTACCTTACGGACACCGCCAACACCTACGGCCCGGGCGCCAACCAGACAGCGGCAGCAGCTACCGTTCAACAGATCACGGCCACAGGTGTGCCGTTGGATCCGGCATTCCTCACCCGTATTAAAGATCAGGATCAAGGCGTAATCTTGATTGAAATGAACGAGATGACCGCCGCCCCACTCCGGCTCGTGGTTGAAAAAGGCGGAGTAGGAATAGCAGAAATACCGCTAGATATAAAACCGATTAGATTATCGCTCTTGTCCGATCTCAATAATGACGGGCAAATAAACGAAGCGGACGGAAACGCGAGAAATCGCGCATTAAATTTTAATGCTAGCGCTGAAGATATTTCAGCAGCTACCGAATACATATTTTCGGATGACGCCATATCAAATGGCGCAGCTGACACCGCAGCAAATGATGACGACGCGGAGAAAATTCAAATAATTGTCGATGTGCCCGGGATAAGCAGTGACAAGATTCGATTAAACTTTGATGCCGCAACGCAGCAAGCGCTGAAATTCTATTCCGATGAAGGTTTAAACAACGAGATAACACTTCCCATTTTACTCTCCAGTTTACCTAGTAAAACCTCTATTATATATGCAAGACACCCCGTCACTCAAAATCAAACCGATGCAGAGATAAACACCACTATCTCGCTATACTGTGAAGTCGAAACGCATAGCGGCGCTAAAACAACATTCAGGAGCGCACCAATTCGAGTCTGCACAATCAACAGAGTGCCCTCGCGCAGTTTCTATAAAGCTGCCATCGATTACATTTGGGAGCGAAACTCAAAGCATTACGTCTGCGAGGGATACAATTACGACTCGAATTTCAATTATAACAGTAATTATGGCATATGGTTGCTGGTGATGAGAAAAAATGGAACCGCGATTAAAGCTATAAATGCACACACTGTCAAACCTGGAGGGGCTGCTAGTATATATGACTTCGCAACCACTTCGACATCGTACACAGCCCTAGTTAATGGCGTTTTTTTTAATGGGACTGGCGTATTTCTTTCCAGTCAGACAAGTCAAGGACAGTTAATTAGTGGTGGTATCTATGACACAACCATATCAACCTCTTATCCAGATAGAGCTAACGTAAATCAGCGACATGGCAGTATCACAATAGCCGCCGGTGATCCGGCATCAATCACACCTCCCCATAACATAAATAATTACGATGAGGCACTTGGGGGCCTAAGAAGCGGAACCTTTAGATTTCCCAGTGGGGACGAGGGGAGTGTCATTGGCATCGGCCAAGTCGGGCAGACCGAATTCATTATGATCGCCCAATCGGTAACTGGGAGATCCGCAAATAGCGTTAATGGCCTTTGGTCATTTTCCTTTGATGCAACAGTAGATTATTACGGTTTTGACGGTGGAGCATCTACCGCCTTAGGCGTAACAAATCCATTAACTGGAGCATTAACCATACTGCCCGGGTCTGGCAGGCGCCATTCTTCAATTTCACCAGAAAGAATATGCACATATCTCGGTTTTGAGTGTAGCCCGCCAAGATAACCTATGAATATATATCAATACGCAAAGGTAGTTATAACTGCAATCGCCTTAACTTCGGCTCTTTGCGGCTCCATTGAATCGCCTAAACAATTTAAAGGCGAAATTTCCACCCTGATAGATAGTATCAGGCAGTTGGAGTTTAACTCGGAAACGAAGCAGATGATTGCCGTTAAATATGAATCGATTGTATCAGCAGCACATAACGATGGCGAAAAAGTTCTGATTAAAAAAACGATACTAGATGCAATATCTATTGAAATCGGCCTTGGCGAGCTGGCTCCTTCCTCTTCATTCAGTTTACCCAGTTTTTTGATTGGTGGAACCGTTGATCGCCAAAAGAATCCAGGGGCGTTAACAGTCGATCCGTTTGGGCCTTCCGTTAAGGAATACGGTCCGAAGAATTATTTAGACGTTCTCTCGCAGACTGAGAAGACATTCTGTTTTTTACTTAACTTGGTATTGCTTGATAATGATCCTGAGATTTGGACTTATCTTTTTCAAGTGGACAAAAATAACATGGAGGTGTCCAAGTGGGATACTATAGTAGTTGTAACATATACGCAGTTCGGTGATTTATTTAGGGGTGTTAAATTGCCAATGTTTGCGGTTTTTCAAGATATGGCTCGATCAAGCAATCCAGTCAGCCGACTGATCGCGTTACATGCGTCAAAACTCTATTTTGATATAGCTCATGGGGACGGCTTATTCTTAGATCAGAAGTCTGAGAGGCAGTCGTTGACGAATTTCCTCAAGCTTTACGTGAATGATGCCGATTTCTCGACTCAGGTGTTATTGTCTAATCGGCTACAGGAATGGCACACGCCTGCAGCGCTCACTTTATTAAAGGAGTTAATCGTTTCAGAGAAGCTGATGCTTGATTCTGAGTTTCTCATGCGCTTACACTTAAACTTAAGGAGTTACTATATCAAGAATCAGACCGACAGCGTCGCGCCAATCATTGTTAATCCGTCTGCTGAGACGCCCGCGTTCCGTTAAGCCAGTCAATCAAACGTAGAACAAACAGCCCGTAGAAAAATCAAGCGAGCGGAGCGAAACGAAGCATCCCCCAATCGGCTGGGTTGCTCGGTTGACCAGGCACCCAAGGAGGTCCCCGGTCGGGGCAAGCCTGCTCACCAGTCGGCCAGTGAGGCCGGGGGCAGCTCGCCCGAAACCGGACCGTCGCCGGGGACGAGCCGCACGCGGAAGGTGCTCGAAGCTCCGGCCGCGATCGGCACCCGGAATCCCACCATGACGGTGCCGGGGTTGGGCGCATCGTAACTCGCCGGAGGTTCGGTAGAATACGTCTCCAGAGTGACGCCGGCCGGCTCCAAAACGCTCAAGGCAAGAGTTTTGCCCTCCCGCTCCAGGGTCGCCTGCGCCCCACCGGAGAGGGTCACTTTGGCGGCGGTCAACATCGCCCAGCGCACCGTGGAACGGGGGCCGTCGCCCCCTTTTAACTCGTCTTGGATGAGCACGGACCGGTCGGGCAGCAGGGCCACGCCGCGGCGGGCGGCAGCCAGTTGGCCGGTGTAGGCGCTGGAAATATCCAACACGGTTCGCGTGGCTCCATGGCGCACGATTTCCGCGCTCCCGGTCAGGACTTGGTGACGCCCATCCACAGTCAGAACATTGTGGCTGGCCGCACCGAGGCGGAAAACATTCCAACGGGTGCTGTTTTCGGCCATGTTCCAAAGTTGGATGCCCGTTTTTTCCAAGTTGTTGTATGTCTGCATGCCCAAGTCTGACGCCCAGCGCACGCCCAGCGCGTCGACGACAAAGGAACCCACGTCCATGTGGCCGTGGTTGGTGCTCGGGGTGCCTCCTTTGATCGCGATCCAGGTGGCCTCTTCGTTCCAGCCCGAGCGGTGGTAGGCGACCGGGGTTGGGCCGCGACCGCTCCAGTGCAGTTGGCCCGGCAAGGCGGGTCCGCCGGTGGCGAGACGGGCCGCCCAGACCAGAAACACCGTTTGCTCAGGCGCATATTTGCCTCCGGTGCCGCCGCCCGGGGCATCGAGGCGGCGTTGCATCCACGGCCACTCGCTGGCCAGAAGCTCGGGCCGGCCGGTGCGGGCCGCGAACCAGGCAACCGCCGGCACCGGCGTGTCCCGCGGACCGCTATCCGAATAGTTAAAATATTGCCCGGACGGACCATTGGAATGGAGCAGATAATCGCTGGTCTGAAGAAAGCCCGGGATCTCGCTCAAACCAAAATCGGTGCCGAGGGCGGTCTGCAAAGCATCGAGCAGGTAAACATTAAAGGTGGTGCCGAAGCCCCAGTAAGCAGGCCCCTCGGCATAGGCCCCATCCGGTCCATAGGTATGCATGGCAATGGGTAACGATTCGACCGCACGGGCCAGCACCCAGGCGGCCTCGGCCGGTTCCTCATCCGCAATGGCCAGGGCCGCCAGACCCAGGCCGCCGTGGCACACTTGATTCCAATTGTTTTCCGTGCGCACCCACCACGGGTCCGAACGGGAGGGAGCAAAGGCCTTGATCTTTAATGCCTCGCGCACCGCGGCCCGTTCCTCGGGCGACAAGGCGGGATAACACCAGTCGTAGGCAATGGCCACGCCGTAAGCGAGCACGGCGGTGTCGAGGAAATGGCTGGGATTCCAATCGGGGAACGCGATCAAGGCCTTCAAATCGGCCCGGACCCGGTCAGAAAAACGAGGATCCCCGGTCCGACGCCAGAAATACGAGAGAATCACCAGCCGCTTCATCGCCACCTGGGAGAGGCCGAGCAGGCGGTGCCCCTCCAGCACGCGCTCGGGCACTGGATCGCCCAGCCTGGCTTCGGCCTCGTTGCGCAGAAAGTCTTCCACCTGGGCAAGCGCCGGATCGGTGGCAAGACGCGCCACCAAGGCACGCTCGGCCTCGGCGGTTAACAAGAGCCGGGGGTGCGGGGTGAGCGTATGCTGTAATTTTTCGGCAATTTCATTTTGCCGGCCATAGACCTTGGCGGCCGGGCTTTCTCCGGCCAGACTGGAGTCTGCACCCTGGAAAAAACCGATTAAACATCCCAGCAGGAGGGGAAGGCGTGAAACGACGGGGTAGGAGCACATAATAATAAAGGAAAAATGTCGAAGCGATCGGGGAAATCAAAACCATCCGGTCTGCTTTAGTGTACTAGCTTTAGTATGAACCAGCCGCCGGGCCTTGGCGACGGGCGGATTTTAAATTCGAAAAGCGGTGCGGTGGCGGCGGGAGGGTATGCAATGCCGGAGCCTGTGTATACGTTGATATTTATGCTAAACAGCACGGAAAGCCGGCCCGGGCCTAGGCCCGGGATTGGCTTGGGTTTTCCGGCTGAACCGGCTCGGGCGGAACGAAATGTTTAACGCCACCGAGTTTATTAAACAAGCGCCACCAATAAACCCAGATCCCCAGACTGAACAAACCCAGTCCGCCACTGATCAAAAAGGTGAGCAAATACCAACTGTTGCTGAATTTAAGGACCAGGCCGAGCAAAGGGGCCGCGCCAAACAACAAGATATTATTAAGCAGGGAGTAGGCCGAATAAAACTGGCTGAATTGCGCCTTGGGGAACACCATCGGGTACAAAGCCATCGAAGCGGTGAAGAAACAGCCGCTCAATACCGTGTGGATTATAAAAAACACTCCGAACGCCTCGGCGGTGTGCACCATAAAAAACCCCGCCGTCATGACCAGCGCATAAATGCCCAGACAAAGAAAAGAGGTCCGCATCGGATGATAACGATCGGACAGCCAGCCGAGCGGGAAGGAGAGTACGAATGAGCAGACGTAACTTACGGCCAGAAATTTCCCATACTGCGCCGTCTCTATACCGTAACTCTTGGCGGTGAATATACTGAATAAATTGATCGGCTGGGCCGCTATGTTGGCCAGCGCGAGGGTGATAAAGGCCAGGGTATAAAAACGGTGCTGGGTGCACTCGCGGAAATAACACCCGACCTTGGCCGCAATACCCTCCTTTTCCTTCCGGGGCGGCGGCGGCGGGTAGGCCCCTTCTTTGACAAAGAGGCACATCACCGTGAAACCGACCAGATACAACGTGGCTATGCCCAGAAAAACCTCCTTGGCGTGGGTCTCGGCGTAACCGATCAAGCTGAAGTTAAAATACACCCCGGCTCCCAGACTGGCCATGCGAAAGAGCCCGAAAAACCGCCCGATCATGGTCCGCGGCACGGTATCGTTCACCAAGCCGTAAAACACGCTGTTGGTGACCATGGCGAAAACCTCAAACACCACCCAGAACAAACCAAAAACCGCCAGAATGTAGGGATTGGGGCTGCCGGTGCCGCCCGCCAGACGGTGCAGCCAGACCCCGATATCCGGGGCATAACCCAGGCCCACCATGGCGCCGAAAATGAACGGGGTGGGAAAAAAGAGAAACGGGATGCGCCGCCCCCAACGAGTCCGGGTGCGGTCGCTCCATACACTCACCACCGGCCAGACCAAAACCGTTATACAGGCGGGAATCGAGCCGAGCAGCAAACTGGTCAAGAAATCCGAGGACTCATATTTGCGTAATAAAATTTGGAAAAGCGGCTGGACCGACCGCTCGCGCATGGACCAGGCAAAATCCCCCCCCAGCAAAAGCAAGACCAGCAACAACAAGCCCCCGGCGGTATAATTCAAGGTTCCCGCGCTCCAAATTCTTCGACCCCGGTCATCGACTTTGGGTTGCTCGGAAAGACTATCCGTTTTTTCGGTCGGGGTGCTCATAAAAATGGGGTACGTGGAGTAACTCTCCACCTACTAAGGATACGAAGCCCCCGACCGGAAGCCAGATTCTATTCGTTATAGCTTTAGAACAAACTTTGCGGGACGAACGGTGACTTGGACTGTGTATGGGTTTAATCTCAAAACACCCCGAGGGCGCCGCCGACCGGCTCAATTCGCGACCAGATCCAGCTCAAAGGTTTTGCCATCAATGGCATCAAACGTGAACGAGGTTTCGTTGGCCGCCTCCCGCGTGATGAGGGGCTGCAGGCCTTCCGGCAAGGTACCTTCGGCGCGCCACAAACCCCTTATTGTCAACGTTATGGCCAGTTTTTTACCGGGGATTACTTCGGCGGGGGTGATATCCCGGCTGGCGTAGCGCTCCGTGCGACCCATGCGCAGATCCGGATCGGCGACACTGAGTTTAAGCCGTTTCGGCGCGGGCCGACTTTCGATCAGTACGACGGGGGAGGAGACCGTTTTTAGATTCCCAAAGTCAAGCAGCGCAGGAGTATTAAACAGGGCGTAAGCCACCGTATTGTTATTCGCCAGGCGCACAATATGCCCGTCCTTATCCTGCTGGAGAATCTGGAATTCAGGGTTGCGTATTTTTTCCATCAAAACGGAAGGCGTGGCCTCCGGCACAATGATATAGGCATAGCGTTTGCCCTCGGGCGCGGGGCCATGATCTATCCAGGCGGTGGTGGTGGTGCCCTGGCTGGGAACCCCGAGATGATTAAACGAGGAGTTCAAGCCGCGCTGCACCCGGAGATCGCGGGCATCCGGAATCACATAACCCGTGCCATAGGGATCGATCAGCCATGCCGCCGCCGCAGTGGTGAAGCTTTGGGTAAACTCCGGTTGGTCGATGGGCTTCGGTCCGTTGCTATAAAACGGCAGATTGGCGGCGCTGCCCGAAGCGGCCTGAAACAGCGTCGTTTCCGTGTGGTGCACGGTGTCGTTGTTGCGAATATCCGAGCCCAGACAAAGCACCGAATCGCCAAAAAAGAACCGCGAAATCGTGGCGCGAAAGGAGGGGTTGTCCGCCGTATCATGCAGACGCAGCGCAAAAATTCCGTCCCGGCCCTGATGGGTGACACCGCCGACAAAGGGCTCATCCCCATAAAAGTGGTGGGGAGTGTGCTTCAGCACCTCCAAGGGCAGGTGCAGGGTCGTGGCGCCGGGCCAGCGATTCCAATCCCAGCCTTTGCTGGTATCGATGCCGCTGGCCACATTCCCGCCGGAATAATAAACCATCGTGGTGCCAAAGTTTACATAGGCCCCCCAGGGGTTTTGATCATAGCCATCGATGCCATATTCATAATTCATGGACTGCATGCTCAAACCCCGGGTGCTTACCATCCAGGTTTTACGCCGGTGCACGGCATACGAACCATAAGGATAAACCCACATGCCTTCCGGTTGCGAAGGGCTTAATTCGGCCTCCGTAAACCGTTGCCTGGCCTCTTTAAGCAACTGGATTTGGCCCAGGGTGGTGAAGTAATTTATGGTGTTGATCGCCTGGCGAAAAGAGCTCCGCACGCGAGCATCGTCCGGGCGCCATAAGTCCAGAAAGATGCGGGCAAGGTCGCGATCGCCCATGAGCCCCAGATAGGCATAGGGCCCGACCAGGCCGAGGAGGGGATCCGCTATTTCCGGCATGCGGCCATACAGCCCGAGGTGCAGGCTGTACTTGTTGGAGGAATTGCGGTAAGCGAGCAGCGCTTGTTTGATACTATGCCGCGTCTCGGGCGCGACGGCATAGGGAGTACCATCGAGAAAATAAGCGAGCTGGCCAAATACATTCAGCGCTTCGAGGCCGTAGGCCCCGAGGTAGGCGGTGTTATGATGAAAAAGTATGTAGTCCGGCTTTATACCCCCGCGCAGACCGGAGCGCGGCACCGCCAGTTGATCCACAAAGGATTTAAAACACCGCAAGTCGCGGGCTTTTTCCGGGGAGTCCGGCATCATCAAAACCGCGTAGAGCTGAAACAAAAGCGCGCCTCGAATATAATCGGTTTCAAAGGCGTAGGTGAGATCCAGCGGATGGTAGTGATAAACCAAACCAAACAGGGTATGCCACTTCATTGTCGCGATCACCGGCTCCAGTTGCCCGCGGGCCGCGAGCTCGTGGCGAAGGCTGTAGGCGGCGATGGCCCACCCGTTCATGCGAATATAGTCGATGCCGGTGAAACCGGCATTGGAGCCGTCGGCATAGCCTTGTTCTTGAACGTGCTCCAAAAGATCGAACAGCCGCTGGAGGGAGGCGGTCGAGCGATTCAGTTTCCAATCGGCCAACAAGCCTATCCAGGTTCGCTCCAGCGAGGTGTAGCGGGGTTTTTGGGCGTCCCTCGGACCATACAATGCGGTTCCCTTGATGCGTCCGTCCGCATCGCGGTGCAGTCCCAGTTTATCATAGGCGGCGATTCTTTCGGCTATGGTTTTCTGCAGGGCGTCGTGGCGGATGCGAAGGGGATCCTCGGCGGAAAGCTGGTTATAATCGGCGGTTTCGGGGAAATAAAAACGATCCACCCTATTCGCTATGGTGGCAAAAGCGGCTTTGTCTTCCGCCGTCAACGGAGCCAGGGACCCCGGCGCCGGTTGCTGCAGGGATATCCGGTATTCCCGGCTATTCTCTCCCTGATCGATATAGGGCATCTGCCGGTCGGTCGAAATATCAAAGGAGCCTTGTTGATCGGATTCGAAATTATCAATATACAAGGTGCCCTCCGCTACGCTGGAGGGCGCGCTGATCTCCAGCGTGTCAGGTGCGAGCCGGCCTTGATAGGGCGGATTTTGGGCCCAGAGATCCAGCCGGTTGATCCACAGGGTGCGCCAGCCTTTGAAATTCAAGCCAAAGGTAAATTCATAATGGGCCTGTCCGGCCTCAAGTTCGCCCGCCTCACCCACCCGCAAACGCAGGACATCCGCGATGGGCCGGGGATTATAAACCCACATCCTAAGCCGGCCCAGGCGGGGCTCGTCGAGGCGGGAAAAAGCGGTAAATTGGCTGCGGGATAAACGGCTGCCATTGCTAAAAGACCAGCGCAGCGCTTTGCCCCCCTCTTTATAAACCTCCGGACTAAGCGTGATCGCCCCGCCCTGGCGTACTTGCCATAAGGCCAGACCCTCCTCGGTTTCAAAAGATTGAAACGCGGGCGAGGGCAGAATGGTTAGATTACCATAAGACTCCACCACTCGCGTTCGCGGCGGGGCGGGCTCGGCGGCGAATACTAAAGAGGGCAATATCATAAACAAGAGTCGGGACAGGAGCGCGTGGCGCGTTAAGCTTGAAGCAGTCCACGGCCTGAATTGGGGGTATTGAAATAGCATCGAGGTTTGGGGTCGGACGGACGGCAATGGGGGTCGCTGGCTTAAACCCGGGGGTCTTCCAGAGAGTCGGGAAAATACAACCCTGCCGCACGGTTTATATTTACCCTACTCACCTGAACTCAATCCGGATGAGAAAGATTTCAATGATGCCGGGATTCTAACATTTGAACCAAATATTGACTGCATCGTTCCGCCTAGGGAAAACCCGGCCCGGTGATGCGCAGCCGCAAGAATCGGGTCGGCTGGGTGGAAAGCGACACACTGTCGGTGAAACTCACCAAGCCCGCCACATTTGCCGCGCCGGTACTTCTGCTCAGCTCCTGCCAGTCCGTGCTTCCGGTGGGGGTCAGGGCATTGGCCCCGTCCACACTGTAAATCAATGCGGGATCGCTTCTCCGGTAAAAATCAAGCCTGAGCCGGCCGCCCGTTTGACTGATCGTCACCGGTGACGTGGTTTCGGGGACTTTCGGGTTGGTGTTAAAGGCGTATTCCAAGCCGTTGTTGATGCCATCGCGATCGAAGTCACCCAAGGCCGCAAACACTCCGGTGTCATCCAAGGTGCCCAGCTTAAGGATACGCCACCGATCATAGGCGGAGAAACTTAAACTGGAAACTACCGCGCTGCCGCTTTTGACCGCCTTGACCACACTGTTCGAGGCGACTTTTAGCTTGGCCCCGGAAAGGACAAAGGGACTGGCCGAGGTCGGGGTGGAGCCGTTGGTAGTATAGAACACCTTGCGGTCCGGATTGGCGGTAAACACTAGAACCGTGACCAAACCGTCAGTCCCAATCGGATCCGGCACTTTCAAGAGGATAGGATCCTGGGTAACGAGTTCATAAGTGGTCGTCACCGTGGCGGTTTCCACCGCCCCGCTGAACTTGAAGATAAAACGCTGCCAGCGAAAGTTTCCATCCAGGGCCAGCGGGTGGGTCGCCTCCTCGGTCGGGGCCGGGGGCACCGCGAGTCCTCCGCGCATCGCATTGGCCGTGACTCTGACGAGGACTTGAGTGCTTCCGCGGGTGATCAGGTAGGCGGTTTTATCGGCATCGAGACTGGTGTAGTTGTAGGTGGAATCCGCTTTGTAGGGACGGATCACAGGCACCCCGAAGTTTTGCGCCAGACCGGAGGTGAATACGACCGTATCCTCAACCGTAAACCGGCTGGATTCCGAACGATCAAACAGGAAGCGACGGGTGAGCGTTTGCAGGGCCGGCGAGTCTTTATAAAACGGCTTCAGGTCCAGCAGGATGGAGTCTTGATGGTCGGAGAACTGAGGATTGGAGAGCAGGGAGCCGGCGGGTGCGGGCAGCGGCACGGCGTCCAATTGCGCTCCGCCATAAACCAGGGAATTTGATTGGGGCCGATCCGCCACCATGGGCAAGGGATGCCCGAAGGAATTGATGGTATTATCTTCGTAACGGGCGGCGGAAAAGGTGTCGGTGGTATAAACAGGTTTGCCCGGATCCCCGGCGAAAAGCAGACCGTTGGCCGAGACGACATAGGTGCACACGTCGCTGTGATCGTGGGGTTCGTTGTTGGCCCCTCCGCGCAGGGCCACGGCCAAACCGGCAGGGCTATTGGAGCGTAGTACAAAAGCCTGGGCGTCGGTGAAAAAATCCCGGCGGGGCATCGATCCGTCGGATGCGGTCACCGGGTAGACCGGCGGGTTGGATAGCCAATACACCACTTGATACAACCAGGCCGTAAGCGGGTGTTTATACTCATCATAAACGGCAACGGTGGTGGGCGGGGCGAAATTGAGCCGGGAGGCGAGTAACTGGGTCAGCCAGCGGTCGGGCGTGTCCGCGAGGCCTTGGTCGCCGAAGGCGGGGTATAGATTATTGGCAAGTTCCATGCGCTGTGCGTAACGGGAGATACGTTCCATTTTGCCCCCGCCAACCAGGGGATCGTCCGCCTGGGTGCTGGCCAGGCGCACGGCTTCGTTGCGCAGCACATAATGCCCGAAGCCGTAATTCCAATAAGCGATACCTTCGGGGTTGTACCCATCTTCAAGGAAGGAGTCCAGATAGGTGGCATCGGCAATCTCGGCGGCTTCGATCAACGCGGCGCGCTGCAAGCGGGATTCGAGCAAGGCGAGGCCGGCGCCGACCAAGCCGGCGTGACACACGGCGTTGATATTATTCGCCGTGGTGCGCCAGCCCAAGCCGCCGCTGGTGATACCCGTGCGCAGCGAGTAACCGAAGGGGTTGAACAGTCGCTGCTGGACTTCCAGCCGGAGTTTTTCCCGAAGCGGGGCAGACAGGCGGTTGCCCAGCAGGCGATCGGCCGTGGCCAGGGTCCAGCCCCGGGCGGTGCTGGCAAGAATCACCCTCACCGTGCCCAGGCGGTAGTCGTCGCCGGAGAGCGCGTTCTCCGGCACATGCCAGACGGGTTCATCCAGGAGTGAGCCGACGAGTTGGTTGTTCCAGGCGTCCAGGCCGGAATCATTGGAAACCCGTCTGGCTATCACCGCATTCACGAGTTTTTCGCTGCGTCTGGTGAAGGGTGACTCGTAATTGACGCGTGGCACCGGGGCGGGAATCTCCGTCGTGTAGTCGAGCCACAGGCTGTTGTTGAGGGTGTCCACCAACGCCTGGTTTTTTTCCGAGTTGGCGCTGGTCACAAATCCGGTCACCGCCGGGTTCGACGCCAGGGAGGTCCAGTTAAAGGATTCGCCCAAGCCCGAAGGCTGTTCCCCGAGTCGCCCGGCGAGGGTTAACACTCGATCCGACTCCGAATCCAAACGCACGTTATCCACCACGACCAGCGCGGCGGCGGACGGGTTGTCCAAGGTGAATTTCACTTCTTTCAGAACCCTGCCTGCTAAAGCGGTGAGAGGGATCCAGCATTCCCGCCAACGGTAACCCGGAGGACCTGACGCGGCAGGGGCAGCCAGGGGATAGGTCTGGGTGGCGGAGGGCGTGGTGGTGGCGGGAGTGACCGTAAGGTTCAGTGCGGTAGTCTCGAGGCTGTCATAGTAGAGCCAAAAGCGCAGGATGGGGGTTCGGCCGGGAACCGCCGCAGGAACCGCCGGCAGCGGATAATCGGAAGGTGGCAGGGAAACCGGGGCCGTCCATTTAAGCTCCGCCGCGCCGGCCGCAAAACGAATCGCACCCCGCCACGACTTCGCCAGGGTCCCCTCCGCCACCCCGCCGCTCCAGCCGGAACCGGTCGGCGCGAGCAGCATGCCCTGGCGGTTGCGGTCAAGGTCGTCCAAAGCGTTGCCCTGCAGGAGATGAAACCGGGTCACAACCACGGTGAGGGACCGCGCCGGAGTGGACCCGCCCCCGTCGGCGACGAGCTCGAAGCCGGTGATGTTATTCCATCCGGAGGGTCCGGCGACGGTGTTAACTCTTGTGCCGTTTGAATTAACAAAAACCGGATCGGGCGTGGGCCGGAAGGCGGAAAAAGGCAGACTGACTTCCGTCCACCCCGGTCTATCCACCATCACCGCCCCTTTAAAACCGCTCGGAGACGCCCCGGTGGCGGAGGGCGAGCGGGCAAAAACCGAGAAGTTAATGGCTCCGGTGCTATCCGCCGGGCGATAAACCCAGAAGCGCAGGGTATCGTAAACCGACCAGTCTGCCGGAAATTGCGCACACTGGAGACTGCGGGCGGTGGCGGGAGTGGAACTGACGCTAAACGACCACCGCACCAAGGTGCTGGCGCCACCGGCGCTATTGGAACCAAACAGCGCCCCCGGGCTTGCCGGCAAGGTGAGCGAAGGACTCTCGCTCGTGCTCCAATGCGAGAATTGGTTTCCAAAATACACCACCGGCGTTCCGGATTGCGCCGCCAAGTGTGCATACACGCAAAAGCAATAAGTTATAAAGCCGAGCAAAAGCCTGCAGGGTATTCGCGCAGAAAGGATGGGTTTGAGCATAACGGGGCAAACTAAGCGGCATGGGACCAAACGGGGTAGAGACGGACGGGGACCGAGTCGCGGAGTGAGACTCAGCTTAGTCCATGATGGCCCACTGCGCTTAGTCGCTTCTCCAGGATGGCGTCGACCAGCCAGTCTTTCGCATTATTGAAAAACGACTTTTCCGTCCCTCCCGACCCGTCCCTGCGCGCACGCCGCGGCCAGAAAACGCCGTCTCTGGGATTAGGCTAAGCTCCTTAGCCGATATGACTTAAAACCGGCTGGCGCCAGGCGTCTATTTGCCCGCGCGCGGTATCTTGGCGTGCAGCGGAATCAAAGTAGGATCGTGAATGGGCACATCCAGCATCCAAGGCACCGCCGGTCCCGCCTGGCGGGTGGTTTTGCCCGGAAGCCATACGCCATCCACCAAGACGTGTTTGGCGACCTGCGGTATGCCGCGATCATTTCGGTGCAAGTTATTTACCAACAATTCAATGGCGGAGCGCCCCACTTGATGATCGTTTTGATAGACGCCGGTCAGGTGCTTTTCGGTTTTGGGTAAGTTGACAAAAACCAGCCCTACCTCTTCCGGGATGCGCAAGCCCAGCTTTTCGATCCAAGCCACCGCATTGAGATTGTGCGTCACCACTACCTCGGGCCGCTCTTGCCGCCACCAGGCGGCGAAGCCTTCGGCGTCATCCCACCCGGCTTGAAAGTGGATCGGCACGCGCTGCTCCGCTGGCTGGCGACACACATAAGCTCCGTAAACCGAGGAATAGGCCAAATTGAATCGACGGTCGTTTTCATCCAGCAGGGAGAGCCCGATTTTACGATAACCCAAATGACACAACTCCCGCAGCACGGTGAGCATGGTGTGAAATTGGTGCGTGGTCGCCCGATGGAGAGCCGGAGCGGTGAGGCTGTAACCCAAGGTCACGGTGCTAAAATCAGCCCAGGAAAAATCCTGGATGGCGGTCGGCGCGATCAGCGGAAACACCAGGACGCCTCGAATGCCCCGGGCTTGCAAGCGGCGCCGCAAGCCTTCCGGGGTCAGGCCCTGCTCAAAAAGCCAGACCTCTTCCAGTTGATAACCAAGTTCCTTTGCGCGTTCTTGAGCACCAGCGAGATACTCCGCGACGGTGGGGAGGGTTTTAACGTATTCGCGATGGGTGGAACCGTTGAGCCAGGCAATGGTACCTTGATAGGCCGGGACGCGCTTGCGCGAACGGTAGGCAATCAAGGCGCTGAGCCCGGGATCGCGTACATAACCCAGGGTTTTGGCCAGATCCTGGATGCGTTCCCGGGTATCGGGTTTCAGCAGAGGACTGTCCCTTAAGGCCAAAGAAACCGTGCTCACATGCACACCGGCCGCCTGTGCGATCTGACTCATGGTGACTGGGGTTTGCTCCATGAACCTTGATTACGCACGCAGCAGGGCAAAGCGGCAAGGATTCAATTGTGCGAAAGTCCGGTGGATTGTGTGTCTCGGAGCATGCGGCAGTCTACCGCGCAGTCTACCCCAAGTCATGACCCTACCCCCTCAACCGGCGAGCTCGCCTTCGACCAAACGCGGCCCCTCCACGTGGACCGCCGGAACCTTGATATACACCAGCGGAGGTTTGATCGCGCTCTACGCGTGGTTGTTGTGGGGGGATTTTGCCTGGCAGCTTAAAGAGCGCACCGGTCCGATTGTACAAGTGATGCTGGGGAAATATGGGGCGTCCGATTTATACACCGCGTTGTTTATGATATCCGGACCGGCAGTGATATCGATGACCCTGGGTCCGGTGGTCGGAATCTGGAGCGACCGTTATCGAAGCAAACGCGGCCGGCGCATTCCCTTTCTGCTCGCCACCACCCCGATTGCCGGACTGGGTTTGATGGGAGTCGGACTCAGCCCCTGGATCGGCACGGAAGTACACCGGATAATGACCGGCGGCGGCGATCCAGCCAGCCTGCAAGCCACCATTTTGATCGTGATGGCCGTCTTCTGGACCATTTTTGAAATCGCCACTGTAACCGCCAATACGGTCTTCGGCGGTTTGATAAACGACGTGGTGCCGCGGGAATTAATCGGCCGGTTCTTTGGTTTGTTCCGGGTGGTCAGCCTGGGGGTGGGCATCGCGCTGTACACAAACGTGGTGGGGCATAGCAAGACTCATGCGCCCGAGATCCTGATCGCCTTGTCCGCGTTGTACACCGTGGGCTTTACGATGATGTGCCTCAAGGTGAAGGAAGGGGACTATCCCGCCCCCGCCTCCGCCCCCGGCGGTCCGGGTTTTGATTTCACGGGGGCGCTCAAGTCCTTTGTGCGCTGCTGTTTCTCAAGTCCTTATTATCTCAGGGTGTTTTTGTTCATGGCCCTGGCCGTCACCTCGTTTATTCCCGTAAATTTGTACATGGTGTTTGCGGCGGGACACTTCGGCTTGTCACTGGATCAATATGGCAAATACATGAGTGTGGTCTTTGCCTGCTCTTTGCTGACGGCCTATCCATTGGGCTGCCTGGTTGACCGTTTTCATGCGACCCGGGTCGGGCTGGGTTGCCTGGCCCTCTATGCTTTGCTCATGGCGGCGGGGTTTTTTGTGGTGCGCGGTCCGGTAAGTTTTGGCGTGATGTTGATCTCCCACGGCGTGGTGTCCGCCTGCTATAACACCGGGGTTTCCGCCTTGGGCCAGCTCCTTTTCCCCCGCGATTCCTTTGCCCAATTTGCCGCGGCGGGCGTGTTTATCGCTTCACTGGCCAGTGTGGTACTCAGTCCCTTGGTGGGTTTACTACTGGACATCTTGGGAAGGGACTACCGCTACGCCTTTGGCTTTTCTGGTTTGCTGGCTTTGGCCGCGCTCCTGGCCGGCGCTTCCATGTATAAACGCTTCCGGGCTTTGGGCGGCCCTGCCGCCTATCAAGCTCCCCCTGAGCCCTGACCGGGACTACGCCGGCATGGTTTTATCGGGCAAACACCCCCTGAATTTATTAACTTATGAAACTTGGTTTTTATTCATTAATCACCCCGGAGTACCCGCCGGAAGCGATCATTCCGGCCGCAGTGGATTGGGGCTTCAACGGCATTGAATGGCGGGTGGCGCCGCCGGGAATACCTCGGGTGGGGAAAATCAATCATTGGGATGGCAACCTTTGTTCCCTGAGTCCGGATAATCTCAAAGCCGACTTGAGCCCCTTGGTACAACGTGGCCGGGCGGTTGGCCTGGAGTCCTTTTCATTGTGCCCTTATTTGCGTTGTAGCGAAGTGGATGCATTGGACCGGTTATTCGCGATCGCGGCGGACAGCGGGGTATCCTTTGTACGGGTGAGCGCGGATCCTTATGACCGGAAACAATCCTATAATGCTCAATTCACCCGGCTCCGCCGCGAAGCGGCACAAGTCGCGATATTGGCCGAGCGCCGGGGAGTGCGGGCCTGCATGTTACAACACGCCGGCACCTTGATTCCTTCGGCCAGCGCCTGCCGTCGCCTAGTTGAAGACATCGACCCCAAGGGCTTCGGGCTCTATCTGGATGTCGGTCATTTTGTCAAAGAGGGCTACGAAGACTTCGGCATTGTGGTCGATTTATTGCAGGATTATCTGGTGGAGATACACTTAAGAAACGGTTGGCTGGAGGCGGGGAAACCCGATAATCACGGTTTTGTAGAGCACACTCCTCGTTGGGGTTCCCTCGATCAAGGCCAGGTCAACTTGGGATTGCTGGCCCGATCCCTCGGGGCGGTGAACTGGCAGGGCTGGCTTGTTTTGGAGGATTTTTCCCTGCGCCCCACCCAGCAACGCATTAGCGAAGGCTTGGACGTTATGCGAAGAATGCAAAGCTTGGCGCAGGAGATGAATCGGCCGAACTAAACGGGCCCAAACCACCACCCGTCGCATTCTAAAATTAGTATTACAAAGGGTTCGTCACGCCCATGCCGGCCAGGCAGTGTCCGACATCGTCTTGTTATTATAAACTCTATGTCCTACGACACTTCCTCTATTCAAGGACTGATCGTCCTAAACACCGATGCCTGTGATCAAGTCTATGGTCAGGAAGGGGTGGCGGAAATTGGCCGGCGCC
>JAIXRU010000130.1 GCA_027485045.1 Opitutaceae bacterium
CGTTTGCATCAATTCCCGCAATTTCACCGCTGATGATAAGTGGCTGGTCCATACCTCGGTAATCGATGCGATTAGCCTTGGTGCCAACCGGAATAACCTCTGCGAATCGGCAAACAAATCCGACATAATCAAAAGGGACCGCACCAAACGCCAAAGCCTCTTTGACGATTTTTTCTTCCGTTTGGTATTCCTTGTATAGATTTACCGTTTTTTCACTCGCCGTTTTTTGGACCTCAATCCGGCTTTCGATGTTCGCGATTTCGTTTTGTAAATTGGAAACGGTAATTTCTCGGTGAAGCCCAAAAATAAAGATCGAGCCCACTAAAACAAACACACCTGCATTAACCGCGAATCCGGTGCGAACCGTTTTAATATCCGGCAGATTGGTCGGGTTGCGGAAATCAACACGCCAGGCCTTGGCGCTTGTTTTCTCGGGAGCCGTCCGGTTTTTTTTAAGCAGGGCTAGCATCGGAGGGTTTAGTGTTAAAATCCAACAGGAGACCAAACAAAGCAAACTTACGAGAGTCCAATTTGGCCAAAGATACCTCTCCCGAAACCGAGACATTACGGGCGTCCAACCACGGCTTCAATTCGGGACTTAAAACCGCAACTCCCAGTTGAGAACCGATCACACCTTCCAACCAGTTCAATTTATCAGGCAAAACGGTGCAAACCAGTTGGCCAATGGATTGTCCAGTCTGGACTTCATAAAAGCCCATCGAGGACTGCAACTCTTTAAGCAATCTCTTGCACAAGGCTGCACCCATTCCAGTGAAATCAAAAGTGTTGGAAAAAAAGAGCTTACGCGCGGATTCTTCATCTTTTAATCCCAGTTCCTTTTGAACTATAGGCACCATGGATTCCAAGCCCACGGCGATCGGCCGGGTTGCTTCCAATCCCTTGGAACTCACAATATACGAATAGGTGCTTTGTGCACCCAGTTCCAAAACCAAAGTAGGTTTGTTCGAGGCACCAAATTTCAGGTAATCAATTAAAGCCGCGATCGAACATAGTGAGGTTAACTCAATACATTCCGGATAAATCTCATTCTTAAGCAGATTGGCTTGAACCGTTTCCGCTACTGAGTTCGGCATGCCGCAAAAAATCACGTCTTTATTTGTGGCCACTTTGGCGGAGTCAAAATCCAACCCATCACTTGCATTCAAAATCGCTATGGTGCTTTGATCTGCATCGATTCGAAACTGGCTGCTGACGAGTTCCGACATATACTTCTCCTCCTTGATTCTTTTCGGATCAAGACCCGTTCGCCGGATAAACCGTTGCTCCGGACTCACCCCGCACTTGGCAAATAAATATCCCGTGCTCTTTGGGGGGCGAATTTCGTCTATAAGTTTTTGTTGCCCTTCTGCGTCACCCGTCGGGCACTCGCGTATTTCTTCAATCACCAAGGGGGGTTTTTGAGAGGAGACGCGCACGAATGTAGTCACCTGCTCGTCTTGTAAACAAAGGTAGCCCTTCGACTTGGTCGATAAAAACATAAGGGGAGGGTATGGGTATAGGGTCTATCTAAACCTTAGGATGGGTGATATCCGTTGAGGAGCTGACGGCACAATTCCAATGAACTTTAACCGGGACAAGCGTATTTTACAGTCTCAACGCTTTCTTAGGCAGACACAAAAAAACCACCGGAGGTTTGATTCGCGGTGGTTCGATGACGGTTAAACCGTTGATTTTTACTTCTGCCAGGTGCGCTTCTTGTGACGATTAGCCTTCAAGCGCTTTTTGCGCTTGTGCTTGTTCATTTGAAGACGGCGCATTTTCTTGAGATTGCCCATGGTAAAAGGTGGTTAAAGTTAGGGGTTGAGTGTTGGCTTACTTGGCAAACACGACTTTGGCGACGTGGGATTTGGCGCGGGCGGCGGCGTTTTTATGCACAACGCCGGACTTGGTGGCCTTGTCCATCGCGGAGGTGTAGGCGTTGGCGGCCGCCTTCGCGGCTTCTTTGTCGTCTCCAGCAGTAGCGGTCAGGAGCTTTTTGTGGAGGGTCTTCAGACGGGTCTTGGTCGCCTTGTTACGCGCGGTGAGACGGGTAGTTTTACGGGCGGCCTTGATGGCGGATTTGGTGTTGGCCATGGTTAGTTAGGTTCAGTCGGCTGGTTTGCTTGTAGAAAACAATCAGACACTCAAACCCGCTTAGCGGAGTCAAGGGTCATTTGACAAATTTCCTCGTTACTCAGCGTCTTGCCAACCAAGCGCACTGCGCTCTACTGACCTCTTCATGAATTTAACCCCCGATCAAAAAGCCACCGTCTCATCTTGGATCACCGCCGGCGATAACCTCTCCGCCGTGCAAAAGAAACTTCGTGAACAATTTCAAATCTCGATGACTTACATGGACGTCCGTTTTCTGGTGGACGACCTTAACCTCACCCTGAAAGACCCCGCACCCAAGGCCGACACCAGCGACGTCACCAAAGCCAAGGCACCTTCCGCCGCCAAGCCTGCCGCACCTATACCACCGGAAAAAAAGGGGCTGCTCGAAAAGGCCAAGGAAAAGCTCGGCTTGGGTAAAACCGCCGAGCTCGCTCCGGATTCGAGCGCTCTACCCGATGACGAAACCATCGAGGACGACGCCCTGCCCCCTGTCCCGGGCGACGTTAGCATCGAGTTAGACGGCATAACGCTCATCCCCGGGGCCATCGCCAGCGGCAGTGTGACTTTCAGCGACGGGGTAACGGGTAAATGGATCGTCGATCAATATGGACGCCCCGGTTTCACCGAGGTCAGTCAACCCGGCTATCGCCCTTCGCCGGAAGATGGCCAATCGTTCATGCAGCAGTTAGACGCAGCGCTGCGCCAAAAAGGCTTTTAATCCGGAGTCGTTTTGCGAGAAACGCGGCGCGCCTTTTAGCGCGGGCGCCACGGTTCCATCAGACGCCAAACCATCCCGCTGCGCAGATTTTCCGCCATGAGTAGGGTGATACCTACGTCGATCCCTATAACGTCACTGGCCACCCAACCGGAACCAGGATTAAACGCATCCGCGAAGCCATAGGGTCCATAGATCCTGGCCCCCCACCGGGTGTGCATCTCGCGCAACGCTGCCAAACAATCTGCCGGAACAAAGGGCAGCGAGCCCGCCACCGCGCACGGAACCACGGTGCCATCAATACGCGTATCTAATTCACCGGCCAGAATCGGTGGCCCGCCCCAATCCATGTATCCAAGCGCACCGTCGGAGGACGTGAGCCCCCATACGTTTTCCTCGTAAGCGGGGAATCGTGGCCGCAGGTCTAGGCAAAACCGTTTTTGAGCCCGGGTAGCCGCGCAAGCTTGGGCAAAGAAATTTCCGCCTCCGGCTTCATCGTTATACTCGCGCCAATCCAGCCAGGCCTGCGGGAACTGGTGCACGAAGAGCGGCGGATGATGCAGAAAACGCTCGCCCGCATACTCCACCCACGGTGCCCGGCGCCACGCCTGCCACGTGGTAGCGGGCACGGGTTGGCTGGCCCCATGGACTGCGAACCAAGTCATTCCGTAGTGCTCGGAAAACTGGTCCCAACTGCAGGGCAACATGCCTCCCTCGGGCTTCCACCCATGGCTGATACGCCCTCCGCTATCAAGCAGCCATGGCCAATCGACCCGTGCCTCGATCGCCTGCGCCAGTTCGGCCACCGCTCCCCCGAAATAACGCGCCGCCGAAAGTACTCCGAACAAGGCCAGCCCGGTGTCGATGCTCGAAGCTTCGCAATCCCAGCCCCGCTGGGCGGTGCGCATATCCAGAAAGTGATAAAAAAAGCCATGCTCATGCGCGGTATCACGCCACAACGTGCGCAGCACGCGCTCGGCGCAGGCCCGGCACTCGGCACGCGATTCCCAGCCCCGCTCCGCGCCGATCACGAGCGCAGTGAGACCAAAGCCGGTCGCAGCCACGCTGGCCATGTCGCCTGGCTTGGAGGCATCGGCGCGCGCCCGGTCTGGAATCAAGCCGGTATGCGGATGCGCGGTATCGAAAAAATAGCGAAAGGCGCGCCGGGATAGGTCTTCCAAAAACGCGTCATCGGTTCCGGTCGGGGTAAGGATCGGGTTCATTGGGGCTTAACTCAGCATGGCGCGCAGGCCCGCCTCGTCGAGCACAGTGACGCCCAGGGCGCGGGCTTTGTCCAACTTCGAGCCCGCCTCGTCGCCGGCGACGACGTAGTGGGTTTTAGCCGAAACACTGCCGCTCACCTTGCCGCCCGCCGCCTCGATGAGTTGCCTCGCCTCATCGCGCGAGAGCACCGGGAGCGTGCCGGTTAACACCAAGGTTTTCCCGGCCAAAGCCCCGCTCGCCGCCGCCGCCGCGCTTCGCGCCGCACGGGGTGCGATGCCGAGTTCCGCCATCCGGCGCACGGCGTGCCGGCCGCGCTCCGAAACGAAAAACGCATGGGTATGCCGCGCCGCTTCGTAGCCGATTTTTTCCGCGCCAGGGGTGCGTTCGCGATGTGCTTCTAGCTCAGCTTTCTCGCCCGCCAGCGCCGCATAACGGGCGGCGCGAGCGAGACGGTCGGCCTCGTCTTTGGGCGGATTCAACCGTGAACGCGGGCTTATCTCGGCCATCTCCGCGACCACGTCGGCCAGCCGGGCTAGTCGGGGCAAAATCTGCGAATCAGCCAAGCCCGCCAGCGTGCCGTGAGTGGCCGCGATGTCTTGGGCGGTGGCTCCGCCGACGTCGCGAATCTGCAAGGCCAGCAACCAGCGGCCAAGGTCGTGCTCCCGGGCGCGCGAGATGGCCTCGACGATCTTGGTGGCGTTTTTGACCCCGAGGATGCGCGGGTTTTCCACCGTGCCGAGATTGAGCGCGCCGAGCGACCCGGGCTCCAAGGCAAAAAGGTCGAAAACATCGCGCACCGCGCCCGTGCGCACCAGCGCCTCGGCGACCACGCCGCCCAGACTTTCCAGGTCGAGCACGGCGCGGCCGGCCACGTAATCGAGGCGGTTAACAAGCTGTGCCGGGCAGGCGGCGTTGGGGCAACGGATCGCAACCTCACCCTCGACCCGCACGACCGGCGTGGCGCATTCGGGGCAGGTCGTCGGAAACACGTAAGGCACGCATTCGGGCGTGCGTTTGACCAGATTGACCGAGACCACCACCGGGATGATTTCACCGGCCTTTTCGATGGTCACAAAGTCGCCGGCCCTGATGTCTTTGCGCGCGATTTCGTCGGAGTTGTGCAGCGTGGCGCGAATGATCGTGCTGCCGGAGACGAGCACAGGCTCCAACTCGGCCACGGGGGTAAGAACGCCGGTGCGTCCAACTTGGACGGAGATGGCGCGCAGGCGGGTCTCGGCTTGCTCGGGGGCGAACTTGTAGGCGCAGGCCCAGCGCGGAGAAAGTTTGCGCGCACTCTGGCCCTCGCCCCGGTAACCGGCCCGGGCTTGCAGGGCGAAATCATCGAGCTTCACCACCGCGCCATCTGTGGCGTAGGGCAGGCCGCCGCGCACCGCATCCAGATCACGAATGGCGGAGAGGGCGGACTCGACCCCCACCACGTCGCGCCGGTGTTCGAGCGTGGGTAAACCCCAGGCAGCGAGCTGGGCGTGCCAGGCTTTTTGCGACGTCACGGGCAGGCTCGGTTCGCTGGCACCGAGGCCGTAGAGCACGATCTCCAGAACACGCGTGGCGACCTGCGCGGGGTCGAGCAATTTCAAGGTGCCTGCGGCGAGATTGCGCGGATTGGCGTAGGGCTCGCTTCCAGCCTCCTGTTCGGCCGCATTGATGCGGGCAAACTCCTCGAAGCGCATAAAAATCTCGCCACGAATCTCGATCAACTCGGGAACCCCGGACGCGGCGGGCGCGGTAGCGGCGGAAAAAAGATCTTCGCCGGGCGTGCTGGCGGCGGGAGCGGACCGCAGCGCATGGGGCAGATTGGCGATGGTTTTAACATTGTCCGTCACGTCGTCGCCCTCCTCGCCGTCCCCGCGGGTTACGGCGCGAACGAGACGGCCGTTTTCGTAGGTGAGGGAAATGGAGGCGCCGTCGATTTTCGGCTCCACGCTGTAGGCGAGGTCATCCCGGCCGAAGAGCTTGGCCAGACGCGCGTGAAAATCGCGCAGCTCGGAATCGTTGTAAGTGTTATCCAGCGTGGTCATCGCCAGCCGGTGCTTGCGGCGGACGAACCCCTCGCTGCGGTCGTCGCCCACGCGGCGGGTGGGCGAGGCGGTGCCCAGCGCGGCGGCCTCGGCGGGAAACGCGGCTTCGAGATCGGCCAGTTCACGTTTCAAGCGGTCATAATCAAAATCAGCCAGCAAGGGCCGGGCCTCGCGGTAATAGCGTTCGTCGTGGGCGGCTACTTCTGCGCGCAGCGCCTCGATACGGGAAAGGGCATCGGTGGAGGTCATACGGCAGGAACGGCGCGGGTTTGCACGCTGGGAACTTTACGCGAAACAGGAAGAACGAGGCGACTCTCCAGCATACGCCGATAAAATCCCCAGCGCAGGTATAAGGTCACCGCCAGTAACGCACCGACTGTATCGGCCACCCAGTCCGCAAACTCAACCTCACGCCCTGGCGTGAAGCTTTGTCTAAACTCATCGCTGATACCAAACAGCGAAACGATCAGCACCGCCCACCAGCCCATGCGACGATCCATGGCCCGCACGATCAACGTGGCGATAAGACCAAAGACCAACCCGTGACCCACTTTGTCGATATACATAATGCCTGGCGCAGCCAATTGGCTTCGCCCAGAAGCGAGCACGACCAGGGCAGCAACCAGAAGTGGGTAAACCCAGCGCAATCGGCTGGGCGAAAACGGAGTTTTGGGGTCGGTTGCGGACATAAGCGAAAACTGTTTAATCAGCTTCGACCTGACTAGCGCGCAAGAGTAGAAAAGTTTACGGTTTTATAGAACTCATTAGTTTGCTTAATTGAGCTTATACGACATCTCTATTTAACACCAACCCCCTCTGTTCGCTATGCGCATCTTACCCCAGTATGCCGTAGTTGTTTGCCTGCTCGGCTTGATTCCCGCCGCGCACGCACTCATCGACCGCGACAACAATCAGCTCAGTGACGTCTGGCAGCTTCGCTACAACGCCGCCGGTCTTGCCCAGGCCACCGATACCGATCTCGACGGCTTTACCAACCTTCAGGAAAGCATCCTCGGCACCGATCCCTTCGACCCCGCGTCCCGCTTTTCCCCCGACCTCGGCTTCCCCGCCACCGGCCGTCTCCGCGCCGCCTTCCCCTCCACCACTGGCAAACGCTACATTGTCCAAACCAGCACCGACCTCGTCACCTGGACGCCCGTTTCTACCATCAACGGCACTGACTCCCCCGCTCTCGCCGAAGTCAACACGACCGGCCCCCGTGTCTTTGCCCGCGTAGTCGTCGATGAGCTCGACTCCGACGGAGACGGCCTCACCGACTGGGAAGAACGTGCCATGGGTTTCGACCCGGCTCGCACCTTCAGCGAGGGCCTCGGCAGCAACCCCACCACCCCCACTGGCAG
>JAIXRU010000270.1 GCA_027485045.1 Opitutaceae bacterium
GGCCGAGGAGGTGCATGGGGAGTTAAGTGCGGTGCCAGGGTTGGGCGGCAAAGGCTAGCGGAGCGAGAAGGCGGCGGGCGACGGCGACCCCGCCCTGCGCGGAGGGGGGCGGGGGCGATCAGGCTTGTTCGATTTTCTGGATACGGGGGAGGTGGCGGCCGCCCTCGAAGGGGGTGGCGAGCCAGGTTCGGACGATTTTGAGGGCCTCGTCCAAGGTTACGGTGCGTTCGCCTAGGGAGAGCACGTTGCCGTCGTTGTGGGAGCGGTTCCAGATGGCGACTTGCTCGTTCCAGCAGAGACCGCAGCGGATGCCTTTAACCTTGTTGGCGACGATGGCTTCGCCGTTGCCGGAGCCGCCAAGCACGATGCCGAACTGAAATTCACCTCGGGCGACGGCCTCGGCGGTGGGCCGGATCCAGTCGGGGTAGTCGCAGGAGGCGTCGGAGTAGGTGCCGAAATCCTTCACGGTGTGGCCCTCGGCGAGCAGCATGGCTTTGATGGCCTCTTTGTATTTGAAGCCGGCGTGGTCGGAACCGATAGCGATGGTGAAGGTGGTCATGGTAAAGAGACGGAGGGAAAAGCGGAAATGCGGAAAGCGGAAAAACGGAAAATCGGAAGGCGGAATGGTGGCGCGGGGGCGGCGGGTTACACCTACTGGCAGGGGCGCGGTTTTAGCGGTAAGCTAAGGGATGAAAAAGATATGTCCCGGCGGCTGGTTTCGCGTGGCTTTGCTATTGGGTTGTAGCGTAGGACTGCTTGGCGGGTGTCAATCGACGCCGGCGAGTCGAATTGCGAAGAAGCAGGCGGTTTTTTTCAGTTGGCCGGCATATACGCAGGAGAAGATACGCGCCGGTCAGATTGAAGTCGGTTACACGCCGCAGCAGGTGGAGTTGGCGAAGGGTAAACCGGACCGGGTGGGGCGCCGCACCACGGCGGCGGGCGACCGGGTGGAGTGGGTTTACTTGTGGAACGATTCGCGTTTCGCGCTGGGCTTTGGCCTGGGCTTGGGTGGGGGACACTTCGACGGAGAGGCGGAAGCGGACACTGAGGTGAGCGTCGCGGGAGTCGCGTTGCGGGTGTTTTTCACCGCTGGAGTGGTTTCGGCGTTTGAGAGTTTTTCGCGGTAAACCACCCCGACTGAGGGGCCGAAACGCAACGTTTCTTAAGCGCCGACGGGGCGGGTAAGAAGGACGGTGTTGAGGCCGGGGAGGCGTTCGGAGAAATCCTGCACGGGATCGGCCTGGCGCAGGGCGCGCTGGACCATGCCCATCTTGGCATCGAGGTTGTCGATCATGCTGACAAAAACGGCTTCGGCGGTGGCGGCGTAGATGGCCGCGCCCCACTCGGGTTCGCCTTGGTGACTGAGGATGATGTGTTCGAGGCGTTCGAGGCGTTCGGGGTCGAGACGGGCTTTGATGCCGTGCTTGCGGGCGAGTTGGTAGCCCAGCACGACGTGGCCCTGAAGGATGCCGCGGCGGCTGCGTTTGGTGGCGAGGGTGCCCTCGTATTCGATGGTTTTGCCGGTGTCGTGCAGGAGGATGCCGGCGAGGGCGAGGTCGTGATCCACCTCGGGGTAAAGCGGGAGCAGCGCGCGGCAGGCGCGGGCCATGTGGATGGTGTGTTCCAGCAGGCCGTGGCGGTAGGCGTGGTGCATGGCGACGGCGGCGGGGGCGTAGCGGAAGGCTTCGCCGATCTCCTCGAAAACGCCGCGCACCGTCATGCGCAATTCATCCTGGCGGATGAGCTCGATGAAGGTCTGGAACTCGGCCCAGAGCTCGGCGCCGTTTTCGGGGGGAAGTTCGACCAAGGCATCGACCAAGCCGGGCTCGGCGGCAATTTGCTCTTCGGAGAGCACGGTGGCTTTAAAGATTTTCGGAGAGAAGCGGCCTTGAAAAGAATCGGAGCGGCCCTCGATGCGGACTACCGCGCCATCGCCCGCGTTTTTGACCGGATCGAAAAGCGGGCTGTCGCCAAAAAGGGTGCAGGAAAAACTGCCGCCCCGGTCGCCGAGTTCCAGAGAGAGGAAGGGGTTGCCGTTGGAGGCGGTTTTGACCTGGAGTTTTTTAACCACGAGCACGGCGGCGAAAGGCGCGCCGGCGTGGAGGTCGGGGGACTTAAGCTCGCGAACGGTGAGCAGCGGTGGGGCGTCGGACATGGGAGAGGGGGAGCTAGTAAGCTGGTAAGCTTGTAGGGCTAGTAAGTTGGTAAGCTGTTAGAGCTAGTAAGCGACGAAGCGGGGGGGGTAGGAGGGGGACGATGGGATTAGGGAGCGGCGTGGGTTTTTACCAGGGTGGTGAGGGCCTTGAAGTCGGGGTGACCGGCGTTGTGGAGGAGGGCGTAAAGCACGGTTTCTACGGGTAAAACAGTGACACCGGAGGCGCGGAGGGCGGCGAGCACGGTGGCGTGGTCTTCAGCGCGGCGGCCGGCGACGGCGTCGCTCAGGATGGTAACTTGGAAACCCTCGGCGAGGGATCCAAGGGCGGATTGGTAAACGCAGACGGGGGTTTCAAGGCCGATGATCAGGATGTGCTCGATGGATTGGGAGCGGAGGGAGTCGAGCAGGGCGGGCTCGGCGAGGGCGGAGAAGGTGGTTTTGGCGAAGACCGGGGCGGAGGGCGCGAGGGCACGCAGGGCGGGCGCGGTGCCGCCGAGTTTGGCCGGAGCTTGTTCAGAGAATAAAACCGGGATGCGCAAGGTAGTGGCGGCGGTGATGGCCAGACTGGCACGGGCGGTGACGGCGGCGGAGGTGGCGGCGGGCAGGGCGCCGAGCAGGGAGCTTTGGAGGTCGATGGCGAGAAGGGCGGCACCGGGGGCGGCGGACTCGGGAACGGGAGCGGGGACGGGGGATTTGCGGGAGCGGGACATGGGAAGCGGGAGCTGGGAGCTAGTGAAGTTGGTAAGCTAGTAGAGCTAGTAAGCTGTTAGAGCGGGTAAGCAGGGGGCGGGATGACGAATAACCAATGACGAATGGTGCAGCGGGGCGTTTAGTCGCCGTAGTAGCGGCGGCGGGCTTTGACCTGTACGAATCGGCGTTCGGGCAGGACGTAGGCGGTGAGGTGTCCCCCAAAAACGCAGGCCGTATCCAAACCGACGGACCATTTGTAGCGAAGAATGTCCGGGCGCGGGGTGTGGCCATAGATTACGAAAGGAGGCCCGGCCCAGCGTTCGGCCCAGGGAGTGCCGTCGGGAGCGTCGGCGCGTTTGCGGGGTCGTCCCTCGTGGTCGATGACCTGGATGCGGGTGACGATGGAGGCGGGCTGTTTCTGCCAATGCTCGCCAGGCAGGAAGCCGCCGTGGACCACGAGGAGATTTAGGTCGGGAATCTCGTGGGTGAGAGGCATTTTCTCCAGGTAAGCCCAATGGTGGGGCTGGAGGGCGTTGAAGGTTAGTTCGTCGTCGTCTTTGAGCAGGGCTCGATTCTGGGTTGCGCGGTAGGCGAGAAGGCGAGACTCGTGATTGCCGAGCACCGAGAGCGCTTGGTGACGCAAGGCGAGATCGATAACGAGACCGCTGTCGGGGCCGCGATTGATGAGGTCTCCCACCAGCAAGAGGCGATCGTCTGGCGTGAGGGCGAGGCGGTCTAGGAGTTCGGCGAATTCTTGGTGACATCCGTGGATGTCCCCGATGGCGATGATGCGACCGTTCATTCTTTCGATTGTGGAAAAGTGCTAGCGTCGCTGAGCGGCGGGCGTAAACAAGAAAGGTTTCTGTTAACCATGGAACTTACCCTGCAATCGTTATCCTCGCGATGTCACGTGACCGGCCGGTCTTTTGCCGACGGTGAGCGCGTGGTGAGTTTTTTGAATCGCGCAGCGGGTGCTGCCGCCGGTGCGGAGGGGATCGTGCGCTGCGATGTGCTGGAAACGGAGCTAGGCAACTTCATGGCCCCGGGACCGCTGGTCTGCCGTTGGGTGCAGGTTTTTAAGGCTCGCCGGGCGGTGGAGAATGCGGAACGGACCTTGAAGCTGACCGCGGAGAGCCTGTTTTTGGCGCTGAACGATCCCGCCAACGAGCGTTCGTTGGAGAACGACCGCTTGTTGCAGGTGCTGGCCATGATGCTGGAACGTAAACGGGTGCTGCGAGCGAAAGGGCGCACGCCGGATCAGCGGCGCTTCGTTTACGAGCACGCCAAAAACAAGACACGCCACGAGGTGGAGGCGGCCGAGCTGAACCCGGAGTTTTTCCTGTCGATTCAGTCCCAGCTTGCCTTGCTGGTGGGTGGCGCGGCGTCGGCCGAAGGCACCAAGGCTCCGTAGCGCCTGCGTTTTTTTAGGCCGGTGGCATTCAGGGGCTTGCTCGTTAACGACGATACCTTTGTGTTTCGGTCTTAATGCGAAGCGCGTCCGCTCAATTCTTTTGGGAAAAGGCGATTCGGGCATTCGCGTGGCGGGTGAATTTCGCGGTTTGGCTGGAGCGCGCAGCGCCCGCTTTTTTCGGACTTGGGGTGGGTGCGGGCTTCGCCGCGTATATGCTGCGGCGGCTGCGGATCGATAGCGATGGAGTGGCGGCCGGGTGGTGGCTGGGCCTTGGTCTCGGCTTGCTCGGGGTTGGCTTCCTGGGGTGGTGGCGGGCGCGCGGGCAGTTTTTCCGATTTGAGGATGCGCGTGGCTGGCTCGAATTTCGATTGGGTTTGGATTCACGCCTGAGTGCCGCCGCCGCCGGGGTGTCGGAATGGCCGGAGCGGCAGGTGGTGCCCGCAACGGTGGTATGGCGATCACCGGCCACGGTCGCATGGTTGGGAGCGGCGGGCGTGTTAGTTTTGGCAGGGTGCTGGTTGCCGGTGCCTGGCCCTTCGCCTTTCGCCTATGCACGCGCGACGGAGAAAGCCCCAGCTTTGTCCCAGGCGGAAGAATGGCTGGAGCAACTCGCAGAACAGGCGGTGGCGCGACCCGAGGACGTGGCGCAACTGTCTGAGCAGGCCCAAGGCCTGGGTGAACGCACCCCGGAAGAACGTTACTCACACTCGGGTCTGGAAGCAGCGGACACTCTGCGCTCGCAAACGGCGGAGGCCATTCGGGGGCTGGGCGCAAATTTACAAGAGGCGGCGGCCGCATTGGAGCCCTTGGAGCGGGCGGGCGGGACAAGGTCCGAAGCTGAGCAGGCGGCGGTGGTAGCCCGGCTCGGCGAGGCTTTGCGCGGTTTGCAAGAAGGGCCGCTGGCGGCGCGGGAAGAGTTGCAAGCCAAACTCGGAGCCGCCGCCGCAGCAGCGGGCAAACGCAGCCTTTCGCCCGAGCAGGCGACCCAGTTGAAACAACAACTGGCGCGGGCCGGGAAAGCCGCGACCGGTGTGCTGGGAGCCGAGGGTCAGGGTGCGAGCGTGGCGACGGCAGATCCGAACGCCCCGGTTCGTTTCGGCCCCGGGGGCCAAGGTTCGGGGCCGGGTTCCGGCGAGGGCGAGGGACCGGGCAGCGGCGGCGTGGGACGCGGCCCGGGGCATGCGCCGTTGTGGTTTCGGGATGAAGCGAGCTCTGCCTTGCCGGGTAAAAATGAAGCGGTGGGGGGCGACGATTACTCGCGGGCTGCGCTCGGGGAACTGCTCGCGATGGAGCGAGGCGAACACGAGTTCACGCCGCAGCAGACGGTGGCACCCACAGCGGCGGGCGCGGTGGCCGCCCCGGCACTTGGCGGAGATGTCGTGTGGGTGGAGCGACTCACGCCGAGCGAGCGAGCCGCACTGAAAGACTTTTCCAAATAACGCACTTTCACACATCGTATCATGGCACAAAATCCAACGGCTTTAAATGACAGCGAACTGAAGACGGCGCAGGCGCGTTTTGAGCGTCTGCTCGCGGGACTTGATACCGTGCTCTTCGGACAAAGAGCGCTGTTGGAGTTGGTCGTGATCGGGGTGATGGCGCGCGGTCACATCCTGCTCGAAGGCTTGCCGGGGCTGGGCAAAACGGAGCTGGTAAAAGGCCTCGCTCAGTCGCTGGCGCTGGAGTCGCGACGGGTGCAGTTTACGCCGGACCTTTTGCCGGGCGACATCACGGGTAATCCGGTGTTGCAGGAACTGGAGGGGCGGCGGGCCTTTGTTTTTCAACGCGGACCGATCTTCGCCAACATCCTGCTGGCGGACGAAATCAACCGCGCATCGCCCAAGACACAGTCGGCACTACTGGAGGCGATGCAGGAGCGGCGGGTGACGGCGGGGGGCGATACACACGCGTTGCCCGATCCCTTTTTCGTACTGGCCACGCAAAACCCCATCGAACTGGAAGGCACCTATCCACTGCCCGA
>JAIXRU010000263.1 GCA_027485045.1 Opitutaceae bacterium
AACGAACTCTTCGCCATCGAGCTTCAGGACAACGAATGCGCCCGTCTGCTTACCCCTGCCGGAGCCTACCTGCGTCCGGTTCGTGACTCTGAGACGCCGGTTTTTTCCGCGCAAAACTACTTCCTCGCCGCCGCCGCCCAACGCGCTCGCGCCGCCGCGCTCTGAGATCGAAATTCGAAATCCGAAACGACTGTCGGCTTTCCTCCCCGCCAACGGGCTTAACGGTCGTTAGCGCCGCTGTGCTTGTTCTGACAACGCACAGCGGTTTGGGATTTTTCGGTTCTTCGATTTCGATTAAGCGGCCATATAGGCCAGCTTGGCGGCGGTGTTTTGTACCGCAGGGATTCCGTCAATGAGCTCGCCGATGGCATCCCAACGACCGTTTACTAGGGCGTCACGGGCGGATTCGCGTTGGGTCACGGGAATCTTGTCCGATCCGTAGCGCACTTCGAGCGCAGCCACATCGACGACGATTTCGATGTCAGGATTTTTTTCGATAGCGGCGGCGACTTTGGCAATATCTTCGCGGGCAGCATTTACGCAGGGAATGCCGAGGGTGGTGCTATTGCCGAAAAAGATTTCGGCGAAGTTTTCGGCCACAACTGCCCGGAACCCGGCCTTGTGGATGGCCTGGGGCGCGTGTTCGCGGGAGGAACCGCAGCCGAAGTTGGCACCGGAGAGGAGAATCTTCGCACCCTTGTGTTCGGGTTTGTCGATGGGGTGGCCGGTGGGCACGCCCTCGGGCGTATGGCGAACGTCGTAGAAGAGGAATTCGCCGAGTCCGTCGAATACCACGCACTTCATAAAGCGCGCAGGAATGATGCGGTCGGTGTCGATGTCGTTTCCGGGGACGTAGACGCCGCGACCGGATACAGAGGTGATTTTTTCGAGAGCCATGATTTTTTTGAACCACTAATGTCCATTAATGGGCACTGATGGGATCCTTTCTGAGATTAGTGATGATGAGTGACTATTAATGATTAGTTCACCGCGAAGACTTCGCGGGCATCGGAGACTTGGCCAGTCACGGCGGCGGCGGCGACCATGACCGGGCTCATGAGCACGGTGCGTCCGGTGACCGAGCCTTGGCGTCCTTTAAAATTACGATTCGAAGAGGAGGCGCAGAGTTCGTCGCCGATGAGTTTATCGGGGTTCATGGCCAGGCACATCGAGCATCCCGCCGCGCGCCACTCGAACCCGGCTTCGGCGAGGATTTTGTCGAGGCCGAGTTTCTCGCATTGGAGCGCGACGATTTGAGAGCCCGGCACAGCGATGGCGCGCACCCCCGGTGCGACTTTCCGGCCTTGGATGTACTTGGCGACTTCCTGGAAATCGGAGAGGCGTCCGTTGGTGCAGGAGCCGAGGAAAGCCACGTTGATCTTGGTGCCTTTGATGGGCTTCCCGGCGGGAAGCTTCATGTAGGCAAGGGCCTCAATGATGCCGGCGCGGTCATCGTCCGACGTGGCGGTCTCGGGGCTAGGAACGTTCTCCACGATGGAAATGCCCTGACCGGGATTAATGCCCCAAGTGACCGTGGGGGCGATGTCGGCGGCGGCGATTTTTACCACGTCGTCGTAGCGGCAACCGGCATCGGAGGCAAAAGAGGACCAGCGGGTTACGGCGGCATCCCAAGCGGCACCGCTAGGTGAGTAGGGGCGTCCCTTGAGGTAAGCGAAGGTGGTGGCATCCGGGTTGACGTAACCGACACGCGCACCGCCCTCGATGGACATGTTACAAACCGTCATGCGTTCCTCCATGGTGAAGGCGTCGAAAGTGCTCCCGGCGTACTCGTAGGCGTAACCGGTGCCGCCGTTTACACCGAGCAGGCGGATGATGTGCAGAATGACGTCTTTGGCGTAGACTCCGGGACGCAGTTTGCCGTTTACCTCAATGCGGCGGACCTTGAGCGCGCCGAGCGCCATGGTCTGGGTGGCGAGCACGTCACGCACCTGGCTGGTGCCGATGCCGAATGCGATCGCGCCGAAGGCACCGTGGGTCGAAGTATGGGAATCGCCGCAAGCAATGGTGGTGCCTGGTTGGGTAATACCCTGCTCTGGGCCAACGATATGCACGATACCCTGTTTTCCCGAGGCCCGGTCAAAAAAGGTGACGCCGAATTGAGCGCAATTCTTTCGCAGCTCATCCATCATGGCCTGAGCGAGCGGGTCTTTGTAGGGCTCTACAAGCTCGTTGGTGGGCACAATGTGATCCACGGTCGCAAACGTGCGATGAGGCATGAGAACCTTTAAACCGAGGTCGCGCAGCATGCCGAAAGCTTGGGGCGAAGTAACCTCGTGGATGAGGTGTGTTCCGATGAGGAGCTGGGTTTGGCCGTTGGCGAGTTTGCGAACGGAGTGGGCATCCCAGACTTTTTCGAAGAGCGATTTGGGTTGGGTGGACATAGATAAAAGCGATGAAAGGAAAGTGGAGTTGGCGAACGACGGTAGTTAAATTTGAAACCGTATCATAGCATACGATTGCATTGCCTGGAAATACTTGTTTCCGTCGCTGTGATGCCTCGGGAGTATCAATTTGATTTTGAACTACGCCACCTCGTCTATTTTCGCGAAGTAGCAAAAACCCTGCATTTCCGGCAGGCGGCGGAAGCTTTGGCTCTGGCGCAACCGGCTCTAAGTCGCCAGATTGCGCAGTTAGAGTCCGCATTGGGGGTGAAGCTGTTTATTCGCTCGCGGCGCAAGGTGGAGTTAACTCCGGCGGGGGTGGCTTTGGTTGCGCGAGTGGACCCCTTGTTGCGCGGGCTGGTGGCAATTCCGGCAGAGTTAAAGGCCTTGATCGAAGGGCAGACTGGTCAAGTAAGGGTGGGCTTCACCGGGCTGGCCATGGCTACGGTGTTGCCTGGCATCCTGCGCGAGTTTCACCGACGTTATCCGAATATCCGGGTGGAGCTTAACGAATCGCCCACGTCGGCTCAGTTGTCGGCTCTGGCGGCGGGCGAGATTGCGTGCGGATTTTTTCATCCCGATGCCACCACGCCGGGCCTGAAGATTCGCGAACTCCTGCGTGAAAAGAATGGCGTGTTGTTGCCTGCGGATAGTCCGTTGGCGAGTAGCGAGGTTCTCCGCTTAAAGGACATGGCCTCGGTGCCATGGGTCTTGTTTCCACGATCACACAATCCGGGTTTCTACGATAGAGTGTTGGCGGCGTTTTCCAAGGCAGGCATTACTCCACATATTGCCGAAGAAGTCTGGCCGCGCGCCAACGCAGTCGGCTTGGTGCGCGCGGGCCTAGGTGCGACATTTATGTGCCCGAGCGAGGCGCAACCGCTGCCGGGTGGGGTGACGTTTCGCGAGTTGTTAGGACCAGCGCCAGAAAGTCGATTGGTGTTAGGCTGGCGGTCGTCGGGTGCCGCAAGCGAAGAGGATTACAACCCGGCGCTAGTGTCATTCTTAGCCGTGGCGGCAGGGGAGACGAAGCGTCCTTAACGGCGTCCAACCAATTCCAGCATGGTCCAGGGCAGACGATCAAAAGCCACGGACAAGTAGCGTGCAAACAAGGCACCCGCCCCGGCCAGCAGGGTAAACCCCATGATGGAACGAAGTGCATAGCTGAGGATGAAAACATTCATTTTGGGCACTGCGCGCCCGAGGATGGCGAAGCCCATCGTGAGCACAAAGTTCAGCGCGATAAAGGGTGCGCTCATTCGCAGTGAGGTCTCGATCAGACCGGCCACGCCTTTTACGATGGTTTCCGCTACTGCCGGGTTAAGTCCGCCAGCTCCTGGCGGGGCCAATACGAAACTTCGGGCGAAGGCGGCCAGCACCCCCTCATGGGCGTGTAACAGAAAAAAGAGCAGACCGGCAAACATGCCCATAAACGCAGGCAAGGGCTCTTGTGCTGGCACCGGGGCATCAAAACCCGGGGCGGCGATTAGGCCGATTTCGCCGGAGATAATGCGTCCGGCTAGTTCAGCAGTCGAGAAGACCATGCGCATAACCAAACCCATCGCCAGACCTAGCAGGATCTCGTGCATGGCTGATATTCCCAATGCGACCATGCTATCTGGCGGGGGAGCGCCGCCGCCCGGCGTTACCGATGCGAGCATACCGCCGATCAAAAACGATAATGCGACTCTCAAGACCGGTGACATCGGCTGGCCGCCAGGCATCGGGAAGGCCATAACCACCCCCAGCGCACGAAGCGAACCCATCACCATCAGCAAGATCGCTTCCCAAGGCATGGTTGTAAACGATGCGGGTAATACGCGCTCTACGGTCCCATGGATCCGATACGGGAGATTTGTTGCACCGCGAACTCACCCAACAGGCGCAGGGTCCAAGGCGCCAACAGCAACATCACCCCGGAAAGCGCCAGGAGCTTGGGCACGAAGGTCAGCGTCTGTTCTTGGATACTGGTGACCGATTGAAAAAGGCTGGTGATTAAACCTACCGCCAGAATGACGCCAAGAAAGGGCGA
>JAIXRU010000219.1 GCA_027485045.1 Opitutaceae bacterium
CCGGAGGAACTGCGTTTTTACGCCGAACAGTGGAAGAAACGCGTCGAGGAGGCGCTGGGCCCGAAGGTGGCGTTGATGGGGCCGGCGGCGTCACCGATTGAGAAGATTCAGGACGAATACCGCTGGCAGCTTTGGTATTTTTGCAACGCGCCGGTGACCGGAATCGTGGCGGAGATCACGCGGTTGCGGGCGATCTTTGAGTGGCCGGACGACATGATCCAGGTGCTGGACGTGGATCCGGTGAATTTATGTTGAGCGCGAGCGATCAGGCGGCACGCAGCCAGTCTTGTATGGCGGTGTGCACGGCGAGCATATCGTCGTCGGTGCCGATACTGATGCGCAGGAAGCTGGCGGTGAGCGGGTGCGAGGGGAAGGCGCGCACCAGAATGCGGCGGGTCAGGAAAAATTCGTAGAGGGATTTTGCCACCGCCGGGCCGGTTTCGCCGCGCGCGTTTTTGGGCTCGGTGAAGAGGAAGTTGGTCTGGCTCTCGTAGGTAAACCAGCCGAGGGTGCCGGTGAGTTCGCCCTGCCAGTAATCGCGGGTGCGGATGATTTTCCCGATGATGCCGGCGTAGTAATCGCCGTCGGAAAGGGCGGCGTAGGCGCCGGCCTGGCTGAGGCGGTTGACGTTATAGCTATCGCGCACGCGGTCGAGCAGGTCGATGACTTCGGGGGAGGCGAGGCAGTAGCCGACGCGCAGACCGGCCAGGCCCTGGGCCTTGGAGAGGGAGCGGGTGATGACAAGACGCGGGTGGGCGGCGAGCAGGGCGATGGCGTTTTCCCGGGCGAAGGGGGCGTAGGTTTCGTCGAGGACGAGGATGCCGGGGAAACGGGCGAGGAGGGCGGCGATTTCGGTGTTGGCGAACGCGACGCCAGTGGGGGCGTTGGGCGAGGTGAGGAAGCAGGCGCGGGCGGGGGTGGCGGCGAGGGCGTCGACGGGCAGCTTCATCGTGCGATCAAAGGGCACGGCGGCGCAGCGACCGTCCTGGATGGCTACGAGCACGGGGTAGAGCGAGTAGCTAGGCAGGGTGAAGGACGTGGGAGCGATGGGGCCGCCGAAGACGCGGACGAGGAGGTTGAGGACGTCGTCGGAGCCGTTGCCGACGAGCACGTTTTGCTCGGTGAGGCCGTGGCCGTGGAGGCGGGCGATGAGCTGGCGCAGCGGAGTGGCTTTGGGGTTGGGATAAAGGCGGAGTTTTTCGCCGCCGTCGGCGAGCTCGGCCTGGATGGCGGCGGCGGCGCGGGGGCTGGGCGGGTAGGGGCACTCGTTGGTATTGAGCTTGATCCAGCCTGGTTCGGTGGGTTGGAGGCCCGGGGTGTAGGCGTGCATCGCCGCGACGTGGGGCAGGGCGAGTTCGAGGGGGGAGGGCATGGCGGAGCGAAGAAGCTGGTAAGCTGGTAAGGAGCGGGAATGACCGCTTAGAGGGCGCGGATTTTCACGCTGCGGCCGTGGGCGTCGAGGCGTTCCATGGCGGCGAAGGCGGCGACGACGGGGGCGGCTTTCTTGATCGAGACCTTGTCGTATTTGATGATGCTGGTGCGGCGCTGGAAATCGGCGATGCGCAAGCCGCTGAAGAAACGTCCGGCGCCGCCGGTGGGCAGCACGTGGCTGGGGCCGGCGGTGAAGTCGCAGACGGCGGTCGGGGTGTGGTTGCCAAGCATGATGGCCCCGGCGGTGGTGATGGTGGTGAGGAGGGTCTTTTGGAGGGACTCCTTGACCATGAGTTCGAGATGCTCGGGGGCTACGAAGTTGGCGGCGCGGGCGATGTCGTCGGGGGATTTGGCGACGATGCCGATGAAGCCGGTGGCGAGGACCTTGGCGATTTTCTCGGCGCGGGTGACGAATTTGAGCTGGGCGGTTATCTCGGAGCGCACCGCTTCGAGGATGGAGGCGTCGGAGGCCACGAGGTAAACTTTTTCGCGTCCGGAGCCGTGCTCGGCTTGGGCAAGGATATCGGAGGCGGCAAAGACGAGGTCGGCGGTGTCGTCCACCACGACCATGACCTCGCTGGGGCCGGGCAGGGAATCGACCCCGACGGTGCCGAAGACCTGGCGCTTGGCTTCGCAGACGTAGGCGTTGCCGGGGCCGAAGATTTTATCGACGGCGGGAATGCTCAGGGTGCCGAAGGCGGCGGCGGCGATGGCCTGCACGCCGCCGACACAGTAGATCTCGTCGATGCCAACGAGGTCGAGGGCGGCTAGGGTGGCGTCGGCGACTTTTCCGGAGGGGTTGGAAGGGGTGAAGACGGCGATCTCGGGGCAGCCGGCGAGCTTGGCCAGAGTGGCGGTCATGAGCACGGTGGAAACGAGGGGAACCTCGCCGCCGGGCACGTAGAGACCGACGCGGCGGATGGGATAGAAGTTTTCCCCGACCAGAGCGCCGTGGGGGTTTTTCGCCGACCAGTTCTTCGGCAGGGACTTTGCGTGAAAGTCGATGATGGACTCGTGGGCGGCCTTGAGGGACTTGAGGTCGGCGGCGGGCAGGCGTTTGGCGGCGGCGGCGATGTCGGACGGTTTGATGCGGAAGTCGCGGGCGCGGAGCTTTGCCCCGTCGAACTTGGCTGCGTAGTAGCCGACGGCTTCGTCACCTCTGTGACGAACGTCCGCGATGATGGCGGCTACAGCGTCGTGTATCTCCTTGGGAACAGTGGCACCGCGGCAGAAGGCGGCGATTTCGGATTCAAAGGTCTTTGAGGCAGACTGGAGGACGCGCACGGTATAAAGCTCGGATGAACTGTTGGAAATGATCTAAGCGGAAACTTTGAACCATGACACTTGGGACGACGAGGTGCGAGTCGGGATTTTAATGAAAATCAAAACATAGGGGTTATACTCTTTTGGCGATTTCTCGGGGGGCGAGGTCGGCGGCGGGCAGGGCGGCGGGGAGGTCTTTGTTGCCCTTGGCACCGAGTTCGGCGAGGCGGCGGCCGGAGGGGAGGACACGCGTTTCGAGGGTGCTGAGGGCGGCGTTGTAGCTTTTGGCGGCGGTGTCGAGGGCGGGGCCGATTTTGCCGAGGTGTTCAGTGAAGCCGCAGACGCGGTCGTAAAGTTCGCGGGCTTGGGCGGTGATTTCGGCGGCGTTTTGGGCGGCGGTTTCCTGACGCCAGCCGTAGGCGGCGGCTTTGAGCAGGGCGATCAGAGTGGCCGGGGTGGCGAGCAGGACTTTTTTGAGGATGGCGCGTTCGAGGAGTTCGGGGTCGGCGGAGAGTGCGCCGGCGAGGAACTGGTCGCCGGGTAGGAAGAGCACCACAAATTCGGGCGAGGGTTGGAACTGTTCCCAGTAGGCTTTGGTGCCGAGGGCGTTGACGTGGGCGGAGACCTTGGCGGCGTGCTCGGCCATTTTGAGGGCGCGGGTGGCTTCGTCGGGGGCGGTGGCGGCGTCGCGGTAGGCTTCGTTGGGGGCTTTGGCATCGACGACGATGCGTTGGCCGGCAGGGAGCCGAACAACTAGATCGGGGCGAAGGCGGGCGGGGGTGTCACCGGCGGTGGTGACGGACGTTTGTTCGGTGAAATCGCAGTAGTCGGTCATGCCGGCCAGCTCGACCACGCGGCGGAGTTGGAGTTCGCCCCAGGTGCCGGCGGTGGTGGTGGAGCGCAGGGCGGTGGAGAGGCGGGCGGTTTCGTTTTGGAGGGTGGCCTGGCTCTGGGAGA
>JAIXRU010000153.1 GCA_027485045.1 Opitutaceae bacterium
AGGGCACCGCCGCCGACTGCGGCGGAATGACCAATGACCAATGACGAATGACCAATGGCTGATGAGGTGGAGGCGGTCTTTTCTTTGGGCGTTTGGGATTTGGAGTTTGGAGTTTCTCCGGTCGTGTAGCCGGTGAGGTATTTGACGAGTTTGAGGCGTTGGGCTTCGCCGCCGCTGAGGGTGTTTAAGGGATGGCCGAGGGTGAGGTAGCCGAGGCCGACTTCGTCGAGCACGGAAAGGCGGGCGCGGATGGCGGGTTGGGCGGCGAAGTGTTCGAGGGCGTCGCTGACGGAGGTGTTGAGCAGGTCGGCGACGGATTTGCCTTGGTGGGTGATGGCGAGGATCTCGGGCTTGAAGCGGCGGCCTTCACAGACGGGGCAGGGGACGAAAACGTCGGAGAGAAACTGCATCTCGACGCGTTCGTAGCCGAGGCCTTGGCAATGGTCGCAGCGGCCGTCGCCGGCGTTGAAGGAGAAACTGGATGCGCTGAAGCCGGCGGCCTCGGCGGCGGGGGTGTCGGCGTAGAGTTCGCGGATGAGTTCCCAGGCTTCGGTGTAAAGGGCGGGATTGGAGCGCGGGGTGCGGGAGAGCGGGGACTGGTCAACGAGGACGATCTCGGTGAAGGCGTCGTCCCCGGTGATGGAGTCGATCTGGGCGGCGTCTTCGGTGAGTTGGCGGCGTTTGGCGAGCAGGCCTTGGTGGATGACCTTGTCGAGGAGGGTTGACTTGCCGGAGCCGGAGACGCCGGAGAGGGCGACGAAGCGGTGGAGGGGGAGGCGGAGGTCTATGCCGCGAATGTTGTGTTTTTGGATGTTCTTGAAGGTGAGCCAGGGGCTTTGTCCGGAATGACCAATGTCCAATGACCAATGACGAATGGGGCGGCGGGCGGAGGGGGAGGGGATAGTTTGGCGGCCGGAGAGGTAGGCGCCGGTGAGGGAGGCGGGGTGGCGGAGGAGGGAGGGAAGGTCGCCTTGGAAGACGAGGTGGCCGCCTTTGGTGCCGGGGACGGGGCCGATTTCGACGACGTGGTCGGCGGCGCGTATCATGGCTTCGTCGTGCTCGACCACGACGACGGTGTTGCCCGCGTTTACCAGGGTGCGGATGATGCCGATGAGGCGGTCGATGTCGCGGGGGTGCAGGCCGACCGAGGGTTCATCGAGCACGAAGAGCGTATCGACCAGGGAGGTGCCGAGGCAGGCGGTGAGGCCGACGCGCATGGTTTCGCCGCCGGATAGGGTCTTGCTGGTGCGGTCGAGGGTGAGGTAGCCGAGGCCGACCTGGGAAAGGTAACGCAGGCGGGTGAGAATGGAGTCGAAAGCGAGGTGGGCGGAGCGGGCGGAATCGCCGGAAGGTCCAGTGTCCAAGGACCAATCGTCGATAAGGGCGGTGAGTTCGGAGACGGGGAGTTGATACAGATCGGGCAGGGTTTTGCCCTGCCATTTCCAGCAGAGGGAGTCGGGGGCGAGGCGGGCACCGTGGCAGTCGGGGCACTCGTTGTAGGAACGGTAGCGGGATAGGAAGACGCGGACGTGGGTCTTGTAAGTGTTTTTTTCCAGCCATTGGAAAAAGCCTTTGAGTCCATACCAGGCGTGGGGCCATTCCCGGCCGGGTTGACCGTAGTCGGACTCGCCTTCGAGCACGAGTTTTTGGTGGGCAGGGCTGAGGTCGGCGAAGGGGACGTTGAGGGGGAGGCCGATTTTTTTGGCGAAGCGAATGAGGTCTTTTTGGGATTCGCCGTAGGTCTCGCCCTGCCAGGCTTTGATCGCGCCGTCGTCGATGGAGAGGGAGCGGTCGGGGATGGCGAGGTTGAGATCGTTTTCTATAACGCGGCCGAAACCCCGGCAGCGCGGGCAGGCGCCAAGGGGGGAGTTGAAGGAAAAGAGGGCGGGAGAAGCAGGGCGGAAAGTGCGGCCGCTGGCGGGGGAATGCAGGCCGCGAGAGTAGTGCCCCGCGGGTGCGAAGTTGGGTGCTGAATCGGCGGGGGCGAAGAGGTGGAGTTGGCCTTGGCCGAAGTGGAGGGCCTGTTCGGCGGCTTCGAGGAAACGCTGGCGGGCGTCGGGGTTGAGGGTGATGCGGTCCTGGGCAACAAAGAGGTGGTCGGCGGCGGCGAGCGGGGCGGGGTCGGTGAGGAGGTCGTCGATGCGGTGGGCGGAGAGACTTGAACTCACGTTCAAGCCTACGACGGGGGCGGGGAGCAGAGTGCGGATGTAGGATTGGCCTTTCAGGCTGGTGAGGATTTCCGGCCAGGTGAGGTTGGCGGGGCGGGGGATTTTGAAGGCGATGACGAGGGTTTGGCCGGGGTGGCTGCCGCTGGCCTGGGCCCAGATGGTGGCGGGGGTGTCGTCCTGGACGGGTTGGCCGGTGGCGGGGTCGAAGCAGGTGGCGACGTGGCTGAACCAGACCTTAAAATAGTCTGCCAATTCGGTCATGGTGCCGACGGTAGAGCGGGAGGTTTTTACGGTGTTGGTCTGCTCAATGGCGATGGAGGGGCGTATGTTCTCGATCGAGTCCACCTTGGGTTTATCGAGCAGGTCGAGGAACTGGCGGGTATAGGCGG
>JAIXRU010000214.1 GCA_027485045.1 Opitutaceae bacterium
TGGTGCCGCCGGAATAGGTGCTGCCATTATTGAAAGTCGTTGCTCCACCGGTTGAGTTGATAATCACCGCTAATTTGCGTGTCGCATCGACTGCAGAGTTAACGTCATGAACGCTGTTCAAAACGTTTACCCCACCCGAACCCGATCCGTTGATTGTCACGGTATAAGTGGCTGCCGACGCCAAATCGTCGACCGCGACACGACCCAGAGTCAACAGGTTCGAGGAGTTGTTCGTCCATGCCTGATTGGCGGTGATGTTGATGCCCGTTGCCGTAGTAGCCGGTGTGGAAATCGTCACTGCGGCCGATCCAGTATTCACCACAATACCACTTGAACCCACATTCAGACGGGCGTTGTTAGCACCGGTTGAGATCGTAATTGCACCGTTGCTCGCACCGAAACTCAAACCGCCGACGAAATAGTCGTTCACTGCGGTCGGCTGGTTGGCGTAGGTGCTCGAATTGAAAGTGGCGACGTCAGCATTTGCGGAAAGCGATCCAGCAACAGTTCCACCCGTCCAGTTCCCGGTCGTGGCCCACAACACATCCGTGCCGCCACCGGTCCATGTACCATTAGCCGCCTGCGCGGTGGTTAACGCAGCGAGGATGAGGGCAACGGCAACAGGAAAGCGCAAAAAGGAGCACTTGGAAGTCGATAAACGATTGTTCATGGGGAATATAAGGCGGTGTTGATTAAAATAAATGGGTAGGGTTTTACACTGTCTAACACCGCAAAGCAGCTAAACCTAACGAAGTTTTTTAGAATTATTCCAGCTAATTGTAATACCAATTGAAAAAAATCCTTCGTTATCTATTTACTATAAACAATTTATGCTGTATCTAGGCTCCCGAAATAGAATCCTGCAACTATTTCTGAAATCGCTATTTCATTGCGCTTATACCGAAACCGCAAGTGGGAGTCGGCTTTATGTCAAAGGCTATTCTCCATCCCGGCGAGCTATCACAGATTCCCCGCCGCCAAACCCCGGCTAATTCCGGTACTCCAACGGCCAAGCCACTTCAACGCCAAATCATCCCACGTTGGAGTCCCGCATTTATGCGGTCCCCTCACGGCTATAACCGATTGATACCAACAGCCCGTGATAATCGGACTTTAGGAACCGGATTTTTTAACCACAGATTGGCAGACTGTCGCTTCGCTCGAAACACAGATAAATACCGGAGAAAAGCACCCGGCACATCGACTCTGCTGCCTTACATCCGGTTCGTATCTGTAATCTGTGGTTTAAAATCTGAATATTTAAGGCTGTTGGCATAAGACCCGGGGTTTGCTCGGTCCTGATGAAGGGTGGCGTTCATGGCCGGTTAGTCCCTAATTAAACAGCCCGCGCCATGTATTGCTTATGCGCACTTCGTCCACAATTACGGGCTTTTCAGTGAAAACATGCAGCCCAAACGTGCCCCAACGCGATTGACTTAAATCAAACCCAGCGCGCAGGCTCCAGGCGATCGGCTCGCTGCTCAGGTCCGCCGCTGGATCGAGCAAGGTAATATCAATGGTGTCCTGCTCGTTTTTATGAGCGGTGATCTTGGCGACGAACAGCATGGTCCCCCCCACCTCAACCGGGACCTGGCTTCGGTAAGAACGGTCGAAACGACATATAATCTGCTTATCTTTGTTTATACCGATCGTCAGATCCTTTTTATTAAGTGAATCCTTCAGTTTTAACAAAAGCATCATGTGGTCGGTGGAGGTGAACGCAGAGGTATTATAGAGCAGGCTCACATAGTAAGTCGCATCTGCATCCATGTTTATCGATTCCGTTAGCTGGCGTTTCATTATCGAGTCGCCGCTGATGCTGAGCGCCTTGGTCGCGGCGGAGTCAGCCGGCAGCCCCGGCGCGGTGTTTAGCCGTTGGATTTTAGGGAGGGATTTATCCAACTCGCGGATTTGGAATTCCCAAGGACTTTGCCAGCCTGTGCCGCCGTTAAGTTCGTTTTTCGCCTTACCTTCCGTGCTATCATAATCGAAGCTGTCGGAGACAAAAGGCTTCCGCAGGGCATCATCGGTTTCTTGTAAGAATCGCGCGGTTTTCTTGATGTAGGAAAGCAGTTTGTCGGCGTCCTGATTGGGCCCGAAGACGCCGGTCTCGCCCTTGCCGAGGAACGAGATGTCGTCCTCCTCCTTCAGATTTGTCCGCCACACTTCGCCACCGACCACATGGATAACCTCACCCCCTGCATTGACGGATACGGCGTATTCCGTGCCGATATCCGTTAGCAACGACTTAGGGGTGGTGAGATCGAACGAGTTGGAATTATAGAAGTTTTGAAAACTCAAATAACCATGATCGAGGTGGGCTTTGTGTTCGGAATAGAGGTTTAACTTGGCCGGTCCGGTGAGGGCAATACGCGGGCCGTTGTTGATGGCGAAGACAAAGGTTCCGGATATCAGTTCGACCTCACCGGCGCTGATGGAAGCGCCTTCGGCCAAGGCTTTTTTAGGGTTAACCCACACGCAATTTTCGGTATGAATCACCTTAGCGATGGAAACCGGCGCGGGCGCAGGCGGTTTGGCGGTTTGGTTTTGCGCGATCTGCTGATCCGGAGACACCCGTAGGGAGAAAACAAATTGACCGATGGCGAAAAGCAGGGCGATAGCCGCCACCATCCGCCAAACGATGTCGCGGCCCCACCATTCGGCAGGTCCTTGGATCGGCTTGGGCGCGTTGCTGAAATCGAAGGCCAGGAGTTCGCCCAGCTTGGGGTCCATGCTGTGCATATCGTGCAGGGCGATGTCCAGCGAGGCCGCCTTGCGAAACTCAGCCCGTAACTCGGCGCTTTGATATAACAGGGTCTGCAGCAGGCTGAATTCTTCCTCTGTGATGATGCCGGTCATATACCGGTCGATCAGTTCCCATTCTTTGGTTGTCATAGTTTACCCCCGTTAAAGGCTTCCCGGCCAATACAATTCATCAGCGTATGCCGTAAGCGGCACAAGAGTTGATACATGGCCTCCTGGCTCTTGCCTACCTGTGCGGCCAGATCCTTTTTGGACTGCCCTTGGGTGTAGGCCTGGACTACCAGTTGGCGGTGCTTTTCCGGCAGTTTTTTAATACACGACTGGAGATTGTGAATTTCCCGGGCGCGTGTTTCCAGCTCTTCCTCACCCTCCTCGGCGATGGTGGCCAACAGCTCATCATCCAGCACAAGACGATCACGAGCCTTGGTGCGACGGTATTTAAGGATTTCGAAGCGGGCGATGACACACAGCCAGCGGCCAAAACCATCGCTGTCCTGCAATGAGGCAAACTTGCGCCAAGCCACGACGCTGACCTCCTGCATCACTTCATTGGCATCGTGGACCGAGGGCAAACCGGCCCGGACAAAAGCGCGCACGCGGGGTTCGTATTCGGCAAACAACCTGACAAATCGTTCAGCATCGGCAGAAGATTGGGCGTCCATGATTATTAATATTTTAGGGGGTTTACTGGGGTTAAACTTGGCTTATCATTCAACTAAACCCTGTTTGAAGCGATCAAATTTTAACCACGAGTAAGTGCTGATTTTTTAAGTGATCCAAAAAGTTCTCGAAGATTGGCCGGTGACGGCCAACTCTACACTTTTCAGCGAACAAAATGGGCTGTTTCTTATATAGTTTTAGCCGTCCCCGGGTAAAAAATATAGGTGACGCGTGCATGCGGTGGAAATCTTTCAACAAGATTTAATAATGGAAAATCAGGGTGTCGGTTTATTATCAACCGGGAACAAACCGGCCCGTTTACAACTATTTATAAAGGCTGCGGCCGACCATAACTGGGAGTGGGAGCCGGTGAGCTCACCGGTGCGATAATCAACCACTTCACGGAAGTTTTGATTGTTTTTAGTCACGGTGCGGGCCAATAGCGCCAAATTCTGGCCGGAGTAGCTTTTGTTTTCGGCAATTTCTTTGGCCCAGAGGAAGAACGTATCCACAAAAGGCCATGAGGTCCAATTATGGTAAGCTGATTTATTGATTTTCTGATTAAAATAAAATGGCACAAAGAGCGGGACGCCATTTTCAGATGCAGGATAACCGGCCACCGCTTTACGGGCGTCTTCACCCTGTACCACGCCGGACAAGACGGCTAGGGCGCTGCCCAGGGCCTCACGCCGCTCCATCAAACGCCCGGTGGGTTCTTTTAAGTAAACGAAGGTGCCATCGCCGACACAAAGCTCTTTAATAATTGCGGCCTTCAAATTATCGGCGCGTTGCTGCCATTGTTCTTGTTCGGCGGTGCGACCCAGCTTCATCGCGGTGCGGGCCATGACGTTAAGGCCGATATAGTATAGGCAATTCGTGGAAGTGGCTTTACTCAGCACGCATTGCTGCATGGTCCACGAATCCGGATAGCCGGTCGTTTTCCGGGATTCTTCATAATGCACATCGACAAAAGCAGCCTGCCCGCGGTAAAGTCCGTCGGACGGATCATAAAAGGGATCGTAGAGCAACTTAAAGGAGGTAAGGCCGTTTTCGTAGAGCCAGGCCCAGTCCGGCTTATCCATTTTATTGAGCAGGTCTTCCGCCGCCCAAAGCCAGATGACATCATCGGTCCGCCTCGTATAGGAATTGGTGTGCTTGGTCTGGAAAAACTCTTTTTCCGTTATGGGTAAAATCTCCCACGGTGCGTTTATTTCCGGAATTCCATGATCTTTAGAGACCGTAAATTTTAGTCTAAAATGAACGGCACGAGTCACCTTAAGTGAATCGAGCATTATCTGTGGGTAGAGTTCATTTAAGCCTAAGATACCCGCAAAGCTGATATCCCGAGTGTACACTTTGGCCCCAAAACTGGCGCCGGCACCAAAGTAAGTGCCTTCATTGGTGGTCACTATATTGGACTCGATGTCGTGGAGTGCGACCTGCCAGAGCTTATCTATAATGGGATTAGCGTTAGCTAATTGAGTTTTATTACGATTGCTGACCGGCCCTATATCCGATGCTTTCAGCGTGCCTTGATTGCTGGTGATGGAGTCCTCGGTGAGCACTAAAGGGTCGCGGCTAAACAGCACTCGATCCGCCTGTGCTTGCAGTGGGCACAAACAGGACACGAACAGGAGACCGTTTAGTAAGTGCTGCTTTAATTTGGGCACGGCTGATGGGTTTCGATTCTGCGGCGGGCGACCCGCCCGGCGCTGGCGGTACGGTGGAGCTGGGACGTGATGATTTGGGAGGCCCGATCCGTGGCGGGGGAGACGCCCGCCACAGCACGCGGGACGCGTGCGCTCCCCGGACCGGGCGGAGTATATTATTTGGCTGGGATATCCTTGACGATGTTTACTTGTCCATGGCGCAGGAAAATATTCAAATAGCCGGCTGCGGACCAAAGTTGGCTGCCGGAACCACCGATGAGTCCGGTAACGTGGTCGATTTTTTCATGAAAGGAACCAAATCCATCGCCCCAGTCGCCCGGTTCGTTGGATGGTTTGGCGCCCGGTTTTTCGGGCTTTTTGGGTTCGAATTTCGTGCCCATCGCACGCGCCAACTGGGCTACGGTCTCGGCTTGATAGGATTTGCCTTCAGCAATCTCCTTGCCCCAGAAAAACAGGGCGGTGCAAAACGGCCAATCGGCTGAATTGTGCGATCCCAATTTGTCGGTGAGATACGGTTCAATCAGCGAGACCCCGCGAGGCGTGACCGGGTAGAGTGTATAAGCAAGACGGGCTTGTTCGGGGGTGATCGCGCCAAAGATCGTCGCCAAAGCAGTGCCCAAGTTATGCTGATTTGGCATCAACTTTCCATATCTATCTTTGTAGTAAGAAATACGGCCGTCGGGGAAGATAAACTCGCGCTGGAAGGCGACGCGCAGGGCATCGGCCTTGGCCTGCCATTTGGCGATCACAGCGTCGGACTGGCCGGACTTCCTGGCCGCATTTACCATTGCGGTGAGGCCTTTATAATAGAGTGCGTTGGTCGAAGCGGCTTTGAGCAAGACGCAGTCGGTTATGGTATAGCTTTCGGGATACCCATTGTGGGTAAGATCCTGAAAAGTGGCCTGACCGCGATAGAGCCCGTCGGTGGCGTCAAACCAGGGGGCGTAAAAATCATTATAGAACTTTTCTCCGGTGGTATAAAACCATTGCCAGTCGGCTAAGTCAGGGTTTTTGGCGTATAGGTCATCAATCGCCCACATCCAGATGACGTCATCGGTGGCGCGGGTATAGCTGTTGCTGCTGTACTTGGCCATGACCTCTTTTTCGATGTCGGTGATCGCCTCCCACGGCGCATTGATTTCTTTGATCACATGAGGACTGGAAACTTTATAACCCATTTCCAGGCGAACCTTGCGCGTCATCTTCAGGGATTGCAGCATTTCACGCGGGTAGATGTCGTTGCCCGCCAAGACTGCGGAAAAGGAAATGTCTCGGGTGTAGATACGCGTTGTATAACGAATGCCGGCCGCGAAATAGGTGCCGTTTTCCGGGGTGGTTACCAGATTTTTCTCCATGTCGTTGAGGGCGATTTTCCACATTCCCTTCACGATCGGGCTTTGTTCGCCCTTGAGCGTGGACTGATTAAGCGGCGTCACGATGGGAAGTTTATCAGCCGTAAACGACCCGACCGAATCAGTAAGCGAATCGGCGGTTAAAACCAGGACGCCGTCACTATAGGCCAAGGGTTCGGCGAGGACTTGGACTTGAGACAAGAGGGCGGCGTTTAAAAGTGTCGCTGCTAAAGTGATGTATTTTAGTTTCATGTCTTGGAATTAAAATTTCAACGATATGGGTTTATGCGGCATGGGACGGGTTTGAGGGGTAATAGATCCATCGAGTAGGAATACCCTGAAAGATCCTTGGCATTTGTTTACTCCCGCCCGCGGTTAAACTTTACGAAAAATTTATTCCTAATCATGTAAACGTTCGCCCGCATGCTTAAAGCGGAAGCAGGAAACGGCTATCTGGCGCAATCCATTGGGTGCCTATTTTTTATTGCTATCCAATAGACCAACAGCCAAACCGCGCGACGTTGACCGGGGCCGGCACAGACCAACGCCGCGCCACGTTGGAGTCCCGCATTTATGCGGTCCTCATCTATGGAAAAGCATATCCCTCACCGCTGGCTTGCCCAGACCCGCGACCTCGGCCAATCCATACGCCAAAAAGGCGTCTCCCGCGAGACGCCTTGGAAATCTTTAGGGCAGAAGCGGCTTATTCAGCAGCCGACTTCTCTTTCTTGCCTTTATCCTTCTTATCCTTGCCCTTAGCGGATGCCTTGAGCTCATCAGCGGTGAGCTTGCCGTCGCCATCTTTATCCAATTCGGCGAACTTAGCATCAACACCCTCAGGCGCTTTTGCATTCATCGGCAAGGTGGCAAACTCTTCTTTGCTCAGCATGCCGTCGCCATCCTTGTCAGCCATAGCGATCGGGCTTTTCTTTTCCTTTTTGGGAGCTGCTGAATCAGCTGTTTCCTGTCCATAAATGGCAGGCATTGCGCTAAGAGCGGCGATGACCGCGAGGGTAATGAGACTATTTTTCATAGGTAATATATTAGGACAAACAAGGGGACGTTTCCTAACCGGATAAAGTTACCGAATATTTTTAAGGGCACACTCAAGGATCCGTTTGTAGAATGTTTTTGTCTTAGCGCATGGAAGCATTGGGCGGTATATTTCCAGCTGAAGATACTACGGGGCATAGGGAAAGCCAATGGGGGCAACGGCCAACCAACCACCCTCAGGCCTTCGACACCTGTCGATATCTGATTGTCGTCATTTAGAAGCCAAACCGAAGTTCGACAGGGTGGACTACAGCACTGAAAGCCTGGCAACCTCCGACTAGCTTCACCCACTGTTCACTTCGCGAACTGGCGCGCCGATTATCGGAAACTACTCAGCCCGATGTTCTTTGGCGCTACACCCGCCTTCGATGAAATGATCGGTGCCGCCGCACGGTTTGAGGCAGTCTTCAACGCGACCGCTCAGAAGGGTCCCGAAAGAGGCCTTGGCGAAGGTCGAGCTGGAAAGGTCATGTTCGGAATCTTATCCTCATGCTTTTACGGGTTTCGGATTGTGGTAACCTTTAATAACCAACGTTTTTAACACCTATACCGAGCACCTATATGGCACACCTGAAAATGATGGTGTTTCAGCATAAGTGAGAATAATGAATTCCGAAGCTTTGAGAAAAATACCTCGTAAGTTACATTGGGATTACTTGAGAAACAATGCATGCAAGTGCCTCAGATGCCTGTGCCGAAAGGTGTAGCGGTTCGGGACCGCCCCCGGGTACCAATCCGGGAGTCTAACCATCAGGGGAAACACTTGGTTCCATTTTACCCAAAGGCTTATTGTTAACCACTTGGATAGTTACACAACTTAGACCACGTAACCCTCATGACCGAGAATCAAACGGACTTCGTTTTCGCCTCGGAACCCTCGTTACAACCGGGACCAGTCCCCCATCTCCGTGACGAAATCGCCCGTATCTGGAGCCTGCCTCTCGGGGAAACCGTTGACCTAACTCTGCTGCGCGGCTCGTGCACTGCCTTACGCGGCCGCCTCCAACTCGAATGCACCCCAGGGCTTCCCTTCGATCCTCGCCAACCGCTCACGCTCTCGATCTCGGGCGTGCTCTTTTCCAGCCGGGATATTGAGCACTGGAAACTCAGCTAACGGCCATTGGCGCCGGAACCGTTCTCGCTGGATCGCAAACTGGCCACCAATTCAGCGGTGCCCTCCACCATACTCACGCGCGGCGCGTAACCCAGATCCCTCCGCGCCGCGCTGAGATCGAACCAGTGATCCTTGGCCAACTCCGCCGCGATGAATCGCGTCATCGGCGGCTCATCCGCCCGCCTCAACAAAGCCCACGCCGCCTCGCATCCCGCGCCCAGCGCACGCGCCACCGCGAGGGGCACGCGGCGTCGCGGCAGGGGCGGACGGCCCAGCGCGGTTAACAACCCGTCCACCCACTGCCAGAGATTCACCGGCTCCCCGTTGGTGATAAAGTAAGCCTTACCGCCAGCCCGTCCTTCGGCCAGCGCCCGCTCAGCGAGCAGTTGCGCGTCGGCGGCGTTTTCCACGTGCACCATATCCACCTGGTTTTGGCCTTCACCGACCACCCGCAGCCGTCCGGCGGCGGCCCGGGCCAGAATACGCGGCACCAAATGCGGATCCCCAACCCCCCAGATCAAGTGGGGCCGCAGCGCGCAGACTCGAAACTCCGCCGTATGCGCCGCCCGCACCTCCGCCTCGGCCAGGGCCTTGGTTAATGGATACGGCGACGGGCACGCCGTGGTCAGCGGCAACGACTCGTCCGCTCCCGCCAGATCCCGCCCATTATAGACCACGCTGGGCGTACTGGTGTGGACGAAACGCGCCACCCCGGCGGCCCGCGCCGCAGCCAGCAAGGTCCGGGTGGCGACCACGTTATCCCGGTAAAAATCCGCGTAAGCGCCCCACACACCGACCCGGGCCGCGACGTGGAACACCGTGGCCGCGCCGCGCACCGCCTCCGCACACACCGCCGTATCGTGCAAAGCACCCACCACCACCCGCACCCCGGAGGCCGCCAGCTCCGGTCGCGGGGATCGGGACAAGATCGTCACCGGTCGCCCCGCCGCCCGCAAGCGGGCCAGGACGCGCGACCCCAGAAAGCCGGTGCCTCCGGTGACCAAGGCCCGCCCCATATCCATTAAACCACTACCTGAAACCGGACTCATCGCTTCGGATTCGCCTCGTGGCCGACCGCCCCCTGCGCCGCCCAGCGCGCCAGCGCGAGACGATGGATCTTGGCGTTGTGCCGCACATCCACCGGCAGCGCCTCGCGAAAATAGACAACCCTGATCGCGGCCGTGTGCGTATGTTGCAGAGCGATGGCCCGCAGCTCGCGCGCCAGGCGCCGGCAATCCGAACTGGTTCGCATCCAATCGCGGTGCACCGGCTCGACCACCAGGGCCGCCCTCCGGTGCGCCGCCGGACCGATCCCGATCAGAGCACACCGGCGCACCGCTTTGTGCGTGTCGAAAAGCGGCTCCACGCAGGCGGGATAAACCGGGCCTCCCTCGGTGTGCACCGTCTCGACCTTGCGGCCGCAAAACCACAGCCGCCCGGCGGGGTCGAAGCGTCCGAGATCCCCCATCCGATGCCAGACCGCGCCGTCCGGGCCGGCGATCTTGGCCAGCGCATCCGCCTCCGGCAGCGCATCGTAGTTCGTGGTCACGGTCGGCCCGGTGACGATGATCTCGCCCACCTCGCCAAGCGGCAGTTCACGCGCTTCCTCCAGCCGCCGGATCGGGCCGTCCGACGGCGCGATGATTTTAACCCTGTTCTGCGGCAGCACCGTTCCAACGCAGACCCCGCCGCCGCGCAGGGTTTCCAAGGCGGTGCCATTCACCACCTCGGCGGCGCAGAGCGTGCTCACGGGCAAAACCTCGGTCGCGCCGTAGGGACTGTGTAATACACCGTTGGGCATCACCGCCGGGAGCGTTTCCCAGAGCCACATCGGCACCGGCGCTCCGGCGCAGAGCACGCGCCGCAGGGAGGGCAGGATCTGCCCGGTGCTCCGGCAATGCGCGGCCAGATTCCCCCACAGCGTCGGTGAACCGAACGAGGTGGTGACGTTTTCCTGGCGTATGGCCTGCACCAGCCGGGCGGGATCCGCCAAAGCCGGACGCGAGGGATCAAGCTCGGGCACGACCGTGGTCATGCCCAGCGCCGGAGCAAACAGGGCGAAAAGCGGCAAAAGCGGCAAATCCACCTCGCCCGGCTCGATGCCGTAGGTCTCGCGGATCAGCCGCACCTGGGCATCAAACTGACCGTGAGTGTAGCACACCCCTTTGGGCGCGCCGGTGGAACCGCTGGTGAAAAGAATGGCCGCCAGATCCCCGGGCGCGCGCTCCACAGCGGGCGGCGCGTCCGCCGGGCGCGTCGAGCCGGGGCTAGTCAGGCGGGTGGTGGTGGCGCCGGAAACCCCGATGCGCAGCTCCACCCCGCGAAACGCGGAACGAAAAACCCACGCGGCCAGACGTGCGGCCGGAATGCCCACCAGCGCGCGGGGGCGGCTTTGGGCGACGCAGCGCAAAAAACTTTTCCGCCCCATGCCGGGGTCGATGACCACGGGGACCGCCCCCAGCTCGAACAAGGCAAACACCACCGCAAGCAGCGGCAAACCCTGCCGTACCATCACCAGAGTCCGGTCGCCGGGACGCAGGCCGGCGCGGGCCAGCCGGACGCGCTGCGCGGCCACCTCGGCGGAAAGCTCCGCGTAAGTAAGCTCCAGATAGTCGATTCGACCGGCGTTTCGTCCACGCGGAACCTTAAGCGCAGGCTGCGCGGGATGCGCGGCCGCGTAGGCGGCAAGGTGGCGGGCGATGTTGGCGGAGGGCGGCAAGCGTGGACTAAAAAACGGAAAAAAACCTTAGCGTCGAGGGTTTGCCGAAGGCGCAAAAAAACCGCAGCCGAAAAGGATGCGGTTGTCTGCACTTAGTACCTAATCGGCTCAGTAGTCGTTGTTGGTGATCAAGCCCCAAGCGATCTTGGTCTGGGTGCCGGAGGGTTTGCCTGCATTGCCAATCAGTTCGTTGGAATTCGTAGCTACCAAGGAGTTAACTGGAGTGGGCTGGTAAGCACCCCGTTCGATTTCAACCAAACCGAAGAGAAGGTTGGTTTTGCTCCCGGTGCGGGTGGTTTGATGGGCGCAGCCGCTCAGGCTGGCCACGATTACGATAAGGGCGAGGGGCAGAAAGGCCTTGGTATTCATTGGGGAAGCTACGGAAATGATGAGTAGGAAGTGCCTTGGCAAGCCTAGCCTCAATCGAACGCGCAGTCGTCATGCTTTTCACATAAAAATCCCGCCGAACCCAAGGAGCAACGAAGCGCATATAAAATTTATTCACACGACATGCCTTGAATTAAGCAGGTGGCTTATGGATTGCTACAGGTATCCCTCTATCATGCGTCCTCCTCTTGTTCCAATCCTCACCTCCGCCCCGATCCGCCGGCCCCTGCCCCGGATGGCCATTTTTGGCATGGTCGGAATCGCCGCCCTGGGCGGCGGCCTAAGCGGTTGCGCAGTCCACAAGGTTAATCTCGACCCTCGTCCCTTGGTGGCCGCCACGCCGACCAAAGAGGAACCCGCCGCCGACGCGCCCGCCTGGTGGTCAGAATGGTCCATGCCCCAACTCGACGCCCTTATCCGCGAGGCCTTGGCGCGCAATTTTGACGCCGCCGCCGCCAAAGAACGCTTCGAGCAAGCCCTCGCCACCTTGGGTCGCGCCAAGGGCGCAAACCGCCCCCAGCTTGATTTCCGCGGCGGACTTTCCCGCGATATTGAGGCCGACAGCCGCGATTTGCGCGACGACCAGTGGTCGGCCGGCCTCAGCGCCACCTGGGAACTGGATGTTTTCCGCCGGCTCGACAGCACCCGCCTGGCCCGCAAAGCCGATGCCGCCTCGCGCCAAGGTGCGCTCGACACCGCCCGCCTCACCGTCACGGTCGGCGTGACCGAAGCCTACTTCGGCATCGTCGAACAGCGCAGCTTGCTCACCCTGCTCCAACAACAGGCCAAGACCGCATCCGACCTGCTCCGCCTGGTCGAGCAGCGCTACGAACAAGGCGTGGTCTCCCGCCTCGACGTGCTCCAGCAACAATCCCAACTCGCCGACCTGCGCAGCCAGATCCCGCCCGCCGAAGCCACTTTGGGCGAACTCTACGGACAACTTGCCACCCTTCTCGGCCGGCTGCCGGGCGAAGCCGATTTCGCCGGCCTGGCCTCCGCCAACCAATTCCCGGCCTTGCCCGCCCTGCCCACCGTCGGCGATCCGAGCGCACTCCTGCGCCTCCGCCCCGACCTGCGCTCCGCCCAGGCCGACCTGATCTCGGCCGACGCCGAAACCGCCCGCGCCCTCGCTGATCGCATCCCGCGCCTGAGCCTTACTCTGGACGGCCTCAAAACCTACGGACGTGGCGGCGAGATCGGCACCGTCATTTTCGGGGCAAACCTCGTGCAACCCTTACTTGACTGGGGCAACCGCCGCTCCGAGTGGGTCCGCACCAAGTCGCTTTACCGCGAGCGCCTGAACACCTTTACCCAGACCTACATCCGCGCCGTGTGGGAGGTCGATTCCCTCCTGCGCACCGGCGCCAAACAAAGCGAATTGCTGGCTCGTCTCGAAGAGCGTAAAGGCCTCCTCCAAGCCACCCTCGACCAGGCCCGCAGTCGCTACGACTCTGGCCTCACCGACTACCTGCCCGTCTTCACCGCTGTGCAGCAACTCTACGCCATCGAGCAGCGCCTCGTCCGCGAACAACGCCGCCTCGTAAGCCTGCGCGTTTCCCTGCACCGTGCCTTGGGCGGCCCGCTCGGGCCTGAACCCGTTGCGAGCTCGCCCGACTCCGCCACCACTTCAACTCCTTCAAAAACGGGCGGGGCAGGGTTGATCCATGGTTCGCGCCTCAAAGGCTGAACAACTCTGGGGAAACGCGTCGGCAGATTACTTCGTTAGCATTCTAGCGCCCGCTTTTTTAAGACTCAGCAGGCCCATCAAACGCTCCCGTTCCGGCATCAAAATATAGCGGTCCGAACTCAGCGCCAAAGCCAGTTTGTCGAGCAACTCCGCCGACGGCTTTCGCATGCCGGTGAAACGCTCGATCCAAGGTCCGGCCGACGACAAATCGTCCTCCACCACGACGGTGCGCAGCAAAGCAGCCAGCGCCGGTTGAAAAAGCGGATCACGTTCCACCGCCGCCTTCAGTAGCTGCTCCACTTGGAGGTGCGGCCCCACCCGTTCCAAGTGGGTCGCCAGCAAGGTCAGAGTGGGCGCGTTCAAAACCCGCGACGCCACCATCTGCACCAAGAGCGGCTCCGCCTCGATCGCCTTGCCCGTTGCGTAATAGGCCACCGCCTGCAAACCCGCCAGCGACTGCCGGTGCACTTCGCTCCACTTGCTTCCGCCCACCCGCCGCTCATTCAGCACTTCATCCGAAAACCGGTAAATCCCCCGCAGCGCCTCGGAGTAGTTACGCCGCTCAAGCTCAGCCTGCACCGCGATCAACGCGCTCGCCGCCTCCTCCTTGCCCAGCTCCCGACAACGCGCCTCCACCCGCCAGGCCGTGCCTGCCCGCCCACCCTTGGCCGCGAGATCAGCCAGGCGCAGCAACGCGGTCGTGTCGTTCGCGAAAATCCGCAAACACTCCTCCTCCGCCGCAGCCGCCTCCGTCTCCTCCCCCACCGCCATCGAGGCCGTGATAAAATCCAGCCTGGGCTCAACCCGGTCGGGCACTTGCAACTGCCGCGCAAACGCCAGCCGTCGCGCCTCCTGCATTTGCCCGGACTCACGTAAATAAAAAAACAAGGTGCGATAGATTTCCTCATCCGTCTCCTCCTGAGCGTGCAAGGCGCGCAGGCGGGTCAGCGCCTCTTCGCGTCGGCCCTGCTCCCAGGCACTGCGCGCCGCCACGAACCGCCCCTCCGGCGTCTGCATCAAACCCGCGCTCCGAAACCCGGCCTCGGCCTCCGCATACTCATCCCGATTAAACAGCGCAAACGCCTTCGCCGTCGCCACCATACGACCCTCCGGAGAATTAGGATCCACCCGCCCGGCCAGCCCCGTCGTCACTTCGATGACCGCAGCATCCGCTTGTTGGTCAAAAAGAAAGCCCAGCACGATCCGCAAATACGCCAGCTCATCGAGGTGATACTTCAAGCCCTCCAGCAGGGTCTCGCGCGCCAGATCATTTCGGCCGGCCATGATATAAATACGCGACAACATCAATCGCGCCTCCCTCGCCTCCGGCACCGCCGGCAGGCCGCCGCGGAGTAATTGAAACGCCTGCCGCCATTCCCCCGCCTCCGCCGCCGCCAGCCCTTCCTTTACCCAAGCCTCCCCCTTGGTGCGCCGATAATCGTCTATCTTCCATGGCAGCAAGAGCATGTGACTGTAATGCACTTCCGAAAACCCACGCCCGTACTTCACAAAAAAATACAGCCCGGTCGCCGCCAGCAACCAAGCCGCCAGCATCAGACCCGTAAACCACAGCGCGATCCGCCCCCAAAACAGGCGCACCCGCGTCAACTGCACCGTCCTTTCAAACTGGTAAGGAGCATAACGACCGAGACCCAACGGCGTCTCGATTTCATAAACCAAAAGCGGCGACACCTTGCCCAAGGTCGAAGCCGGGGCCGGGGCCGACTCACTCTCGTTTAGTGCCACCGGGGGCTTTGACTCAGAATCCTGTGCCATAACAATCAGGAATCGGTGCCAGTCTACCAAGGACAGGAGCGCGCAAAGCACTCGGCGAAGGACCACAGAGCCTTCGCTTGGGCACATCGTCCAAGCGGACGTTGTTCACCCCCAAAGTTAGACCCGTAACTGATGGAACATTAGAAAGCATTTAGGCGTAGACCGAGGGGTAGCACTGAGAGCACCAGCCCGTTCAGGAAAAAGAAAGCCCGATTGTTACAATGCGGCAGGCCATGACGACACAAAACCGTGCCGCGCCAGCCCCGGATCGGAACACCTCGGTTTTTTACACTTTGTTCAACAAGGGGATCACCCTGATTCACCCCAATGCTGCGCAAGCTCAGCCAGGTATTAGCCAGCCCCCACGCCCAAATAGATCAGCGCTCCAAAATGCCGGACTGCTTTATGCAATATTTTCCGCAATTTGAGAAATATATTGCTAAAACTGAGACAATAAGCTTCTAAGCATCCAGCTAAATCCCCCAGTTTTTTACGCTTAATAAGGAACGTAAACGACTTTCCCTGAAGCTTTAGACCCGTAAAGACTAAGTTTATATACCCCATCGTCTGCGGCTCCGCAAACGCTCGAATGAAACTTAAACTTAGTCACAAATCCCCCGCCTGAATCGCGCCTTCCCCGCCTGTCCGCCGCGACCCCTTCCCCAACGTGTTCACCCCCAAGTCCGCCTTGTAAAATGCCTCCCTACCCCTCCCTGACCCCCCTCGCCGTTTTGCTCGCGCTCTGCTTGCCCTGGTCCGCCCCCGCCCAACCCGCCGCGCCACTCCCTCCCCCGCCCCAAGACCAGGGTCTGCCCTACACCCGCTCCGCCCGCGCCGCCGCCCTCGCCAAACTCGGCGACCGCATCGCCGTCTTCGCCGGCAGCCGCTACGGCTACGTGCAGGGCTTTAAAACCCGTCTCGACCCCGCCCAGCTCCGCTCCGGCGAAGCCGTGCTCCAGGACGGTCGCGTCCTCGTCCCCGCCTCCTTCGCCGCCGTCCTCGATCTGGCCAAGGTCAAGGTCTCCCCGCCCCCCGCCCCCGACGGCCTCGCCGATCGCTGGGTTTACGACCTCGGCCTCAAGCCCGCCGCACCCGGCGCCGCCCCCGTCGATCTCGCCAGCCTCGCCCGCGCCCAGGGCCTCGCCGTCTCGCAACATCCGCGCGGCCTGCTCCTCATCGGCCGCACTCCCGTGGACTTTTCTCCCGCCGAGGCCGCCCTGCTCGATAGCGTAATCACCCTCTTCGACACCCCCGAAAAATTAGCCGACCCCGACATCGCCACCCGCCACCTCCCCTCCCTCGCCGCCCAAGGCCCTTGGACCGACCACGTTAAAGTCACCCCCGCCCAGCTCGCCTTGGTCAACGGCCCCGCCACCGACTGGCCCGGCGCCCCGCGTTCCTCCTACGACGAGTCCGGCATCGACCGTTCCGTCTTCGGCTCACCCCTGCCTCCCCCCGGAGTTTACCCCCGCATTCTGCTCAGTCCCGAGGACATCCCCGCCTTCGCCGCCCGCGTGCAAAACTCCATCGCCGGTCGCAAATCACTGATCGAAATGGAGCACCTCTTCGCCCGCAGTTGGTGGGACCCGTCCACCAGCGACGGCCAGATCTTTGAAAAACTCTCCACCGGCAAGCTAGACGGCCTCGAATGGGATATCCCCGCCAACACCCTGCCTTTCGTCGCCCCGCACACCTTCAAAGGCCAGAAGCCCGGCATCACCAACTCCCACGTTCCCTACGTGCCCGAATGTCTGGTCTCGATGGCACTCTACGCCCTCGTAAAGCAGGACGATACCCTCGGTCGCCGCGTCGCCACCGCCTTCGCCAACTACCACCGCCTGCGCGAACCTCTGCTCGATGCCTTCCTCTCCGTTAGCGATTCCGAATTCGCCTCCTCCCTCACCCTGCCCGACGGCACCAAGATCCCCGCCAACAGCTACGGTGCCGCCACCCACTGGCGCAACATCCACGGCATCGTGGGCAACACCACCCTCGGCCCCGGCCTGGACCTCACCGGTCGCTGGATGACCGCCGAGCAAAAAGAAGTCCTCCGCCGCGTCATCGCCAAGGCCACCTACGGACGCCGTTCCCACGGCCAGGACGGCCCGATGCGTTTTCGCGATGTTAACTGGATGACTTGGGACACCCCACACTTCCTCGCCGTCACCGCCATCGAGGGCCTGCCCGGCTTTGACCCCGAAGCCTGGGCGGCCGGCGCCGAGAGCCTGCGCGCCTTCTGCGACTGGGGCATCGACCCCGCCGGCGTCGTCTTCGAGTCCAACGGCAAAAGCCCCGGCGCTTTCGGCGCCTACTTCATGTCCCTCGTCGCCCTCGCCCGCCGCGGCGACAACCTCTTCGCCCACCCCCCCCTCCGCCGTCTGCCCGAGGCCCAGGTGCAGATGACGTCCCCCAACGGCCGCACCATCGTCAACAGCGGCACCCAATACGTCCCCTACAGCCGCCAGCACCTCTCCCCCGGCTTCCTCCTGCAACTCAAGTCCGTGTATCCGCAAAACCACGCCATCGACTACCTGCTCAACCAGGCCGCCGCCATCGGCACCACCGGCCCCGATTCCGCCCCTTCCGCCGACGCCGCCACCATCGTGCCCGCGCCCGGCCCCTTAGATTCCGAGGCCTACCGCGCTTCCCTCGCCAAAATGCCCCGCCTGCGCCTGCCCAGCCTCACTTACCCCGGCTTCGTGCGCAACGTGCTCTTCGACTCCGACCCCGTCCCCGCCACCCGCGCAGACATCGGCCTTCCGCTGGATTTCACCACCCCGGTCCATGGCGTCTTCTCCGCCTATTCCGCCCCCACCCCCGACGCCACCTGGATCAACCTGCAAGTCCGCCCCAACCACTACCTCGGCGGCGGCCACCACCACGCCGATGCCGGCATGTTCCACTTCTCCGCCCTCGGCATCGATTGGATTACCGAGTCCGCCTTCCCCGAAAACTACTCGGGCAACTACCACAGCCTCGTCCAAGTGGACGGCAAATCCCTCGCCGAAGCCATCCCCGGCGTAATCAACGGCTACAACGCCGCCGCCACCTGGCTCGGTTCCGCTTCCAGCCCCGCCCTCTCCACCGCCGACGCCGACCTCACCTACGCCTACTCCTGGCGCTGGAACAGCCAGCCCCCCGCCCTCTGGTCGCCCGAGACCATCGCCCTCGGCTGGGAAATGGACCCCTCCCCGGAGATCGCCCGCATCTTCGCCGGCACCGCCCGCTACAAACTCCGCCCTTGGTGGGCCAACTACACCCAGTCCAATTTCATCGCCACCAGCCGCGCCCCTTACAACCCCATGGAGCTCGTCCTCCGCCGCGCCGGCCTCGCCCGCGGCCCCCACCCGGTCGCGTTCATCGTCGACGAGGTGAAAAAAGACTCCGCCCTCCGCGATTACAAATGGACCGCCATGCTCGGCGGCGGCGTGGTGCAGGCCAGGCTCCCCGACCTTCCCCCCCACGCCTTCGCCCTCGCCCACGCCGGACGCGATGCCGATTTCACCCAGCCCGCCCCGGCCCCGGCCCGCGATCCCGCGCCCGGCGAACCGCTCGTCCTTTTGTATTCCTTGGGTGGTGACACCGACCCCGGCTTCGCCATCGAACGCATCTCCGCCGTCCGCAACCGTCGCGGCGACCTCGGCTACAGTGATCAGCTCGTGCTCCCCCGCCGCGTCAGCTCCGCCAGCTTCCGCGTGCTGCTCGTGCCCCACCGCGCCGGGCAACCCTTGCCCGTGGTCGCCTACGATGCCGCCCAGTCCACCGCCACCCTGCGCTGGTCCGCCGACCCCAAAGACACCCTCACCGTCTCCTTAAAACCGCCCGCGCCCGCCGCCCAACACCCCTAGTCGCCACCCTCCCCTTAAAACCTTCTTACCCCGGCCATGAAGCTAACTCGTATCACCCCGTTTATCCTCACCAGTATTCTCGGGCATACCTTAGCCTTCGCAGCCGATCTTCCCGCCCCTTCGCCGCTCACCCTTTGGTTCACCCAGTCGGCGAAAACCGGCGCGCCCTCGCCCGACGCCACGGCCTCCCCATCCACCGCCCCCATCTACCGCGTCGCCAAAGGCAACAGCGTTGCCGGCGGCTCGCTCTACATGAATGAGGCGCTGCCGGTGGGCAACGGGCAGCTCGGCGCGCTGGTCTTCGGCGGCACCGACCTCGAACGCCTTGTTCTCAACGAGATCAGCCTCTGGAGCGGCGATGAAAATCCCGGCGGCGCTTATGAATCCATGGGCAACTACGAAACCCTCGGTAATCTCTGGCTCCAACTCCCCGGCCACACCTCCGTCACCGACTACCGCCGCCAGCTCGATCTCGCACAAGCCCTCGCCACCACCTCTTACACTGTCGGCGGTGTGCGTTACACCCGCGAGGTCATCGCCTCCGCTCCGGCCGGCGTGATCGCCTTCCGCCTCACCGCCGACCAACCCGGTACCTTCTCCGGCCAACTCACCTGGCAGGACGCCCACCCAGACGCCGCCACCCCCAGCCTCGACTCCGACCTCCAGCTCTCCGTCGGCCAACTGCCCAACGGCCTGCGTTTCGCCACCGGTATCAACGTCGTTCCGCACCAGGGCCAGGTCACTCGCCGCACCGATGGTATCACCTTTCGGAATTGCGACTCCCTGCTCGTTCTCGCCGCCGCCGCCACCGATTACGCCATGGATTACTCGCAGGGTTACCGCAGCGGCCGCGACCCCGCCGCCACCGTGCGCGCCCGCCTCACCGCGGCCGCCGCCCAATCCTGGGACGCCCTCAAAGCCGCCCAGCTCGCCGACCACCAGAAGTATTTCCGCCGTGTGGACCTCCAGCTCGGCGCCTCCACACCCGCCCAGCGCGCCCTGCCCACCGACCAACGCCGCAAGCAGGTCGCGGCGGGCGACCCCGAGTTCGACGCCCTGCTTTTTCACTATGGCCGCTACTTGCTGATCAGTTGCTCCCGCCCCGGCTCTCTCCCGGCCAACCTGCAAGGCCTCTGGAACGACGTGAACAACCCGCCATGGCACAGCGATTACCACACCAACATCAACATCCAGATGAACTACTGGCCGGCCGAGTCCGCCAACCTCTCCGACCTCCACACCCCGCTCTTCGACCTCATCCTCAGCCAGGTCGAACCCTGGCGCAAAGCCACCGCCACCTCGCCTGACTTCAAGCCCACCGTGGCCAACGCCCCCGCCGTCGGTTGGGCCGTGCGCACCTCGCACAACACCATGGGCGGCGGCGGCTGGAAATGGGACAAAACCGCCAACGTCTGGTACGCCCACCACTTCTGGGAGCACTACGCCTTCACCCAGGACCAGGCGTGGCTGCGCACCACCGCCTGGCCCCTCATGCGCGAGCTCGCCGAGTTCTGGCTCGCCCGCCTCAAAACCATGCCCGACGGCAAACTCGTCGTCCCCAACGGTTGGTCACCCGAGCACGGCCCCACCGAAGATGGCGTCTCGTATAGCCAACAAAAAATCTGGAACCACTTCACCCACTGCCTCGATGCCCTCGCCGTGCTCGGCGGCGAAGACGAGCTCCGCCAGCGCCTGCTCACCGCCCGCGACCGCCTCACCGTCCCCGCCGTCGGCAGCTGGGGCCAGCTCCTCGAATGGAGCACCGAAAAAGCCCAGCCCGTCTTCACCGTGGACGCCCGCTGGGAAAAATCCGGCGAAGCTGTCGTTACCCGCCTCATCGCCGACGCACAAAAAACTCCATTCTCCGTCGCAGGCTTCGTCTGGTCCCGCCTCGGCGAGGAACGCACCCGCCGCCTCACCGCCAACCCCAAGGACTTCGCCGCCCTGACCGAAGGCCTCAACGCCCTCGTCGCCGGCCCCGCCCTCATCACCGAGCCCGCGGTGGCCAAAACCACTACGCCCTCACTCCTCCAGCTCCACGCGCTCAAAGGTTCACTACCCGCCGTCCAACGCTGGCTCAATTGGTCCCTGCTGGTGCGGGCCACCGGCCTGGGCAACGTGTGCCCGGTCGAGGACACTCCCCTCGATACCCATCGCCACACGTCGCATCTCTTCGCCGTGTATCCCGGCCGCCAGATCAGCCCGGCGCTCACCCCGGAGCTGGCCGAGGCCGCCCGCGTCTCACTCATCGGGCGCAGCGACTCCGGAAACGTCACCGAATGGGCCTTCGCCTGGCGCACCAACCTCTTCGCCCGTCTACGTGACGGCGAAAACGCCCACCACCAGCTCGTGAGCTTTGTCGGCACCACCTGCCCCAACCTCTTCGGCAACCACCCTCCCATGCAGATCGACGGCAA
>JAIXRU010000022.1 GCA_027485045.1 Opitutaceae bacterium
GAGGCCGGAGCCGGCTTCGCCGTGGTGGCCGATGAGGTGCGCTCGCTCGCCCAGCGCTCCGCCGTCGCCGCCAAAGAGACCGCCGATAAGATCGCCGACGCCACCGCGCGCTCCGCCCAAGGCGTGGAACTTTCCACCAAAGTCGCCTCCGGCCTGCAACAGATCCTCGAAAAGGCCCGCGAGGTGGACCGCCTGGTCGCCGAGGTCGCCACCGCCTCGCATGAACAAAGCGAGGGCCTTACCCAGATAAACATCGCCGTCAGCCAAATGGACAAAGTGACCCAGGCCAACGCCGCCGGAGCCGAGGAAACCGCCTCCGCCGCCGAAGAGCTAAACGCCCAGTCCGAGGAGCTGCGCAACGCCTCCGCCAACCTCGCCGCCTTGGTGGGCGTAACCGTGAACGACGCCCCGGTGACACATCATCATCCTGCCCGCACGACCAAGACCGTCACCGCCAGCAAACGCGAATCTGCGCGTCCTGCGCCCAGTTCTTCAAACCGCATCCACAGCCCCGCGACAAAACACCTGGCGGAAACAGCGCCGACCGAAGCGCACACTTCGCACGAGCGCCTGAGTTTCAAAGACTGAGCTTTTGGACCCAGTCGGACTGCCGGTCACGGCACCCTCCTTGCCCTCCTCCTTCGGGACGGAGGGCTTTTTCATGCGGAATACCCGTTTATGAAAACTACGGTTTTAAAAAGTCTAGGCATTCTCGGCCCGCTAACACCGGCGAGTGTTCGCAGCGATTAGCTAAGCCGGGTTTGCGTTACGGCCAATGCCTCTATGCTTGCGGGCACTCATGCCAAACGCCCTCGCCGCCGCCCAGTCGCCCTACCTTCGCCAGCATGCCGATAATCCCGTGGATTGGCTGGAGTGGGGCGAGTCCGCCTTTGCCCGCGCCCGCACCGAGGACAAACCCATCCTGCTCTCCATCGGCTACTCCACCTGCCACTGGTGCCACGTCATGGCGCACGAGTGTTTTGAAAACGCCGCCATCGCCGCTCAATTGAATCAGGATTTCGTGGCGATCAAACTCGACCGCGAGGAGCGGCCCGATGTGGACCGGGTTTACATGACCTACGTGCAGGCGCGCACCGGCTCCGGCGGCTGGCCGCTTAACGTCTGGCTGACCCCCGAGCTCAAACCTTTTTTCGGCGGCACCTATTTTCCGCCCGACGAACGCCACGGCCGCCAAAGCTTCCCCGCTCTGCTGGAAGCCATCGCCGACGCCTGGCGAGACCAGCGGCCGGCCCTTCTCGGCGAGGCCGAGCGGGTGGTCGCCTCCCTGCGCCAGCACTATAAAAACCGCGCCGCCTCCGTGGCCGACTCCGGCGGCCCGGGCTCCGTCCCGGCAGAGAGCGAGGCGGAAGCCGAGTCGGTCGCGACCTCCACGCCTGCCGTCGCGCTGCCGCCCCTGAACGAGGCCGCCGGCGACGCCTTCGAGCGAGGCTTCATGCACCTCTACGAGAGCTTCGACGCGGATAAAGGCGGCTTCGGCGGCGCGCCCAAATTCCCCCGCGCGGGCAATTTGGAGTTCCTCCTGCGCGTCGCCGCCTTGCAGGGCGGCGGTGCGACCGAGACCGGGCGCGAAGCCGTTAAAATGACCGCGCACACCCTGCGCCGCATGGTCGAGGGCGGTTTGCACGACCATCTCGGCGGCGGGTTTCACCGGTACTCGGTGGACGACGCCTGGTTCGTGCCGCACTTCGAAAAAATGCTCTACGACCAGGCGCAAATCGCGCGCCAGCTGCTCGACACCGCCCGCGCCACCGGCGACGAGCGGCTGGCCTGGGCGGCCCGGGGCGTATTTGATTACATGTTACGCGATCTGGCGCATCCCGCCGGGGGCTTTTTCTCCGCCGAGGATGCCGACAGCGACCGCGCGCCGGAGGCAGGCGGCGGCCACGCCGAGGGCGCGTTCTACGTCTGGTCGAAAGCCGAAATCGACCGGGTCCTGCCGCCCCCCGTCGCGGCCTTGGTTTGTTCCCACTTCGGGATCGAGGCCGGTGGCAACGTGCCCGCCGGTCTCGACCCGCACGGCGAATTCTCCGGGCAAAACATCCTCAAACAAGTGCGCCCCCTGGCGGAAACCGCCGCCGCGCTCAGCTTGGATATCGAACGGGCCGCCGACCATCTAGGCGACGCCATGGAACGATTGCGCGCGGTGCGCACCCAGCGCCCAAGGCCGCATCTCGACGACAAGATCCTCGCCGCCTGGAACGGGCTCGCCCTCACTGCGCTGGCCCGCGCCGCCGTGCACCCCGCCGCCTGCCTGGCTGACAAACGCGCCTTTTATCTCGAAGCGGCCCTGCGGTGCGCCCGATTTATCGAGCGCGAACTGATCGATCCCGGCACGAACCGACTCCAGCGCTCGTGGCGTGAAGGCCGGTCGGCAATCGATGGCTTTGCCGAGGACTACGCCTGCATCATCGCCGGCTTGCTCGACCTTCACCAGGCCACGCTGGACCCGCACTGGCTGAAGCTCGCCCAAAAACTCCAGACCTCGATCGACGCCCGCTTTTGGGATGAGTCCGAGGGCGGATACTTTTCCGCACCGGCGGGCACCGAGCTCATCCTGCGCCTCAAGGACGACTACGACGGCGCCGAGCCCACCGCCTCCTCCATCGCTCTCGGCAACCTCGTGCGCCTCTCCGTGCTCACGGGAGAACCCGCCGCCGCCGTCTCGCCCGCGCTGGCACCGTATCGCCACCAGGCGGAGCGCCTCGCACAGGGCTTCCGTTCGCAATGGAGCACCGCCCCGCACGCCTTGCCGGTCATGCTCTGCGCGCTGGCCGACTGGCTGGCCGAGCCCGCGCATGTGGTGCTGGCCGGGGATCCGGGCGACCCCGCGTTTACCGCCCTGGCCAGCGCGGTGCATGGCGCGCCGCCCCTGAGTGCGCCCCTGCACTTGCTCACACCGGACTGTGCCGCTTGGGCGGCGGGCATGACCCCGCTGGGCGGGCGACCCACCGCCTACCTTTGCCGGGATCTGACCTGCCAGGCCCCGATCACGGCCCCCGAGGCGCTGCGCGCGTTGTTAACCTAAGCTATTCAAACGCGCCAGCCGCCTACGCCCTTTCGCGATTGCGGCGCGCCCCGCCGACGCGCATGAGTCGGGATTCCCCTGATGAATCGGGTCTACATAAAAACCTACGGCTGCCAGATGAACGAGCGCGATAGCGACGCCGTAGCCGCCATGCTGCGCGGACGCGGCTACCGCATCGTGCAGACCGAAGACGACTGCGACATCATGTTGCTCAACACCTGCTCCGTGCGCGACGCCGCCGAGCAAAAAGCCCTCGGCAAAGCCGGCTACGTGGTGCAACGCAAGAAGCGCAACCCCGACTTCATCCTCGGTATCCTCGGCTGCATGGCCCAGAACCGCGGGGCCGAGATTCTTGAGCGCCTGCCCGACGTCGATCTCGTCATCGGCACCCAAAAATTCCACCAGGTCCCCGGCTATCTGGACAACATCCGAGCCGCCCGCGAAGCCGGACTGCCCGTCGGGGCCAGCGTGGTGGACATCGCCGAAGAACCCGGCTCCCAAAACACCATCAAGGACCACTACCTGCCCGAGCCCGTCCTCGCACCCGACGGCACCGCCGCCGAGCCCGCGCCCCAAGTCTCCGCCTTTGTCTCCATTCAGCAAGGCTGCAACATGGACTGCGCCTTCTGCATCGTGCCCAAGACCCGCGGCGACGAACGCTCGCGTCCGATGGATGAGATCGTGGCCGAGTGCGCCGCCCTCGCCGCGCGCGGCGTGCGCGAGATCACCCTGCTCGGCCAGATCGTCACCTCGTATGGGCGTCGCGACTACGTGCACACCGACGGCGTCTCCCCCTTTGTGCAGCTCATCGAGCGCGTGCACGCCCTCGAAGGCATCGCGCGCATCCGCTTCACCTCGCCCCACCCGCGAGGCTTCAAGGACGACCTCGTGGCCGCCTACGCCCGCCTGCCCAAGCTTTGCCCCTATGTTCACCTGCCCCTGCAAAGCGGAAGCAACCGCATCCTCAAGGCAATGAACCGCCCCTACACTCGCGAGCGTTACAAAGAGATCGTGGACGCCCTCCGCGCCTCGCAGCCGGGCATGTATTTCTCGACCGATGTCATCGTCGGCTTCCCCGGCGAGACCGAGGAGGAATTCCAGCAAACCCGCGAACTCTTCGAGGCCTGCGACTACGACATGGCCTATATTTTCAAATACTCCATCCGCACCGGCACCCCCGCCGCCGAACTGGGCGACCAGATCGCGGACGAGATCAAGGAACGCCGCAACCACGAGCTGCTCGAAATCCTCAAACGC
>JAIXRU010000026.1 GCA_027485045.1 Opitutaceae bacterium
GGCTAAAAACTCAGCTGGAGGAACTCGCGGCCGACTCCAATCGCCTGCGTAGCCTCACCTCTTTTCCTTGGCTCGCCCTCTAGTTATTATACTTTTGAAAGCGAAATGGTATAAGAACTTGGAATACACACCGAATAAAGTGCTTCCACGATAACCAAACGGCACACGTCGCGCCAGCCCTGCGCAGACTCCGTCGAACCGAGGGCGTCAGGCCTTTATATGCTACATTTGATCCGTTCTAAAAGTCCTCAATGATCCCCAACGCACAGGCATCGCCAGCCCCGAGCGGCTGTCAGGTATACATGAGTTCCTGCTTGGTTTTACGCCAAGGTAACGCCCCCGCCCTAAGCTTCGACCGTCTGCTCGATCGGCATTTCGTGGAGTTTTAAATCGGGGTTTTTCTCGATGAAATACTCGCGCGTCCAGTCGTTGGGAAAGAGCACGATCGGGTGCCCGAATTTATCCACGCCAAAAGCCACGCCGCTCGCCACCACCAGCGCATTCGGATTGGCCAGGCTCGGATGAGGCGTGAGCCAGCGCAATTGCGTCCACGGCGTCGGATCAAGCCGGCACTCAGCGTTGTATTCGGACTTGAGGCGCGACTGCACCACCTCGAATTGCAGCGGCCCTACCGCCGCCAGCAGAGTCGCGCCCGGCGGAGCATTGCGCGGCATGAAGGACTGCACCACGCCCTCCTGCAAAAGCTGCTCCAGACCGGTGCGGTATTTTTTGGCGTCGGAAGAAGTGGGATTGAAAATGTAGGTGAATACTTCGCTCGGGAACCGGGGAATCTCGTCAAACGCGATGGAGCGATCCTCCGTCAGCGTATCGCCGATACCGAACGCATCGTGCCCCACCAAACCGATCACATCCCCCGGCCAGGCCACGTCCACCGTCTCGCGCTCCTGACCGAAAAGCCGGTGCGCGGAGGAGAGCCGCACCTGTTTTCCGGTGCGCTGATGGGTCACGACCATGTCGCGCTCGAACTTGCCCGAACAGACCCGGATAAACGCGATGCGGTCCCGATGTTTCGGATCCATGTTGGCCTGAATCTTAAACACAAACCCGGAGAACTTCGGATGATCGATAGGGATCACCTTAGTCTCGGTCGGCGCGGGCGCACCCGGGGTGGCAATAGTGACGGAGCGACGCTCGGTCGGTGGAATGGATTTCTGAAGGAAACCTTCCAGCAACAGTTGCACGCCGAAGTTGTTCACCGCCGAGCCGAAAAATACCGGGGTCTGTTTGCCGGCGTGCACGGCCGCCAGGTCGAGCGGCGCAGTCGCGCCATCGAGCATGGCGATCTGCTCCGTCACCTCGTCGTAAGTGAGATCGTCGAACTTGGCGCGCACCTGGGGATCATCGAGCCCGGTGACGTTTACCGGAGCCCGATAGGCGCCGTGGGGCGTGCGCTCGAAAAGATGCACTTGGTTGGAGCGACGATCAAACACCCCGCGGAAGGTGGGTCCATTGCCCAGCGGCCAGGTGACCGGGCACGGGGCCAGGCCTAGCACGCGCTCCAACTCGTCGATCAACTCGAGTGGGTTCTGGGTGGGACGGTCGCACTTGTTGAAAAACGTGAAAATCGGAATGCCACGCCGGCGGCAAACCTCGAAGAGCTTGCGCGTCTGGGGCTCGATACCCTTGGCCGAATCGATCACCATCAGCGCGGCGTCCACTGCCGTCAGCACGCGGTAGGTATCCTCGGAAAAGTCCTTGTGCCCGGGAGTATCCAGCAGGTTGACCGCGTAGCCTTGGTAGTCGAATTGCAGGACGGTGGATGAGATGGAGATGCCGCGCTGTTTCTCCAGCTCCATCCAGTCGGAGGTGGTGGCGCGCTGCTGTTTGCGGGCGGTGACGGAGCCCGCCAGATGGATGGCGTTGCCGTAGAGCAGGAACTTTTCAGTCAACGTGGTTTTGCCCGCATCCGGGTGAGAGATGATGGCGAAGGTGCGGCGGCGGGCGATTTCCTGGACGGGCGTCATGGCGAAACGGGAGAGCACACGCGGCGCAAGCGGCAAGGGAAAGGGCAAAACATCGGAGGCCGAACAAGTCTCGTGACTTGTGCGGCGGACCGGTTCTTGGCAGAGCTGGAGGTTTTCATGCACTGGATCGCCGCCTGCCTCTTGTCCGCTCTGTTCCTCGGGTTCTACGACCTGAGCACGAAGCACGCGGTGCGCGACAACGCCGTGTTGCCGGTGCTCTTTCTCGCCAATGTGTGCAGTGCCCTGGTTTGGCTCGGGCTGCTCGCCTTCGACAGCAAGGGCGGGACCTTGCCGGCCTTGTTGCGCGTGGATGCCCTAAGCGCCGGGCAACACCTGCAAATCCTGCTGAAATCGATCATCGTCGCCGCCTCTTGGTTATGCAGTTACTTCGCGCTGAAGAATCTGCCTCTTTCCCTCGCCGCCCCCATACGCGCCACCGGGCCGATGTGGACCCTGTTTGGCGCCTTGCTGATCTTGGGAGAGCGACCAACGGGGTTGGAATTTTTCGGCGTGGGAGTGACGCTTGTCTCGTTTTTAGGCCTGTCGTTGGCGGGTGCGCGCGAAGGCATCCATTTCCACAAAAACCCCTGGATCGGCTGGCTGCTCGCCGGCACGCTGATTGGCGCAGTCAGCGGCCTGTATGATAAATTCCTGCTTGGATACAGCGGCTTCACCGCCGCCACGGTCCAATGCTGGTTCTCCATCTACCTCGCGCTCCTGTTTCTTCCGCTCGCGGTGGGTTGGAAACTCCGCTGGTGGCCGCGCAAAACCTTTCAATGGCGCTGGAGCATCATCGGTGTGTCGGCGGGCCTGCTCGTGGCGGACCTCCTCTACTTCGACGCACTGCGGAACCCCGAAGCCTTGGTCTCGCTTGTCTCCAGCCTGCGCCGTGGCAGCACCTTGGTGGCCTTTGCCGGCAGTGTGTGGCTGTTCAAGGAAACCAACGGCCGGCAAAAAATCGTGCCCGTGCTCGGAATCCTCACCGGCATCGTCCTGACCATACTTGGCTGATCCGCGCTCTCTCTTATCGGCGCGCACCGCGCCGTCCAAACCACGGATTGAAAACCGGCCGCGCTTAATCCCAGCTTAGCTTCCCCCTTTAACATGCGCACTCTCACCGGCATCCAGCCCTCGGGCATTCTTCACCTCGGCAACTACCTCGGCGCGATGCAGCCGGCCATTGCCGCCCAGGACCAGCCGGGCGACTGCTACTACTTCATTGCGGACTACCACTCGATGACCTCCCTGCTCGATCCGCAAAAACGCCGTGAATACACCCTCGGCGTGGCGCTTGACTGGCTCGCCTGCGGACTCGACCCCGCCAAGGCCGTCCTCTGGCGCCAAAGCGACGTGCCCGAGGTCTGCGAACTGGCCTGGATGCTCGGCACTCTCGCTCCCATGGGCCTGCTGGAGCGCGCCCACAGCTTCAAGGACAAGACCGCCCGCGGCATCGCCGCCAACGTAGGTCTTTTCACCTACCCTGTGCTGATGGCGGCGGACATCCTGCTGTTTAACACCACCCACGTGCCCGTCGGCCGCGATCAGAAGCAACACGTCGAGATGACCCGCGACATGGCGATCAAGTTCAACCTCACCTACGGGGAGACCTTCACCATTCCCGAATCGGTGATCCGCGACGAGTCCGCCGTCGTGCCCGGACTCGACGGCCAGAAAATGAGCAAAAGCTACGGCAACACCTTGGAGCTTTTCGGCGAAGAGAAAGCCACGCGCAAAAAAATCATGGGCATTCCCATGGATTCGCGCGCGCCTTCCGACCCCAAACCCGACGCCGACCAAAACATCGCCATTCGCCTCCTCAAGGTCGTCGCCGCACCCGCGCTCGCGGCCGAGACCGAAGAAAAACTTCGTGTCGGCGGCCTGGGCTACGGCGACCTGAAGAAAATTCTTTTCGAGCAAGTCTGGACGCATTTCGCCCCCGCCCGCGCCCGCCGGGCCGAGCTGGTCGCCAATCTGGACCACGTTGAAAAAACCCTGCAAGACGGTGCGACCAAAGCCCGCGCCGTGGCCACCCCCGTGCTCGAGCGCGCCCGGCGTGCGTGTGGCTTGCGCTGAACAAAAACATAAAGCCGGGGCCGCTTAGCCCCGGCTTTACGTTTTTCAAACCAGCTTCGGCTAAAACTAACGGTGGTTAGGCTCGGTATTGCCGAACCCAGCGGAATCTAGCTGTACCCCGGCTCGAAGCAGCGTATCCTCCAAGGCGGGCGAAAACCGCCCCATTAAATCCTCCAGACGAAACTCAAACTCGGTCGAAGCTTCGTCGGAAACATAAGCCAGCGCATCGGACCACTTCACGAGGTCAGCCTCGTCAAAGTGTTCGTCTAAAACCGCCTGGCTGCCGGCCAAAGCGATGATTTGCGGAACGAAGCGCTCGGCGGCGGGATCTATTCCAAGAAAACGCACCGGACCATGCAGACAGCCGCGCTGGATCCGTTGATCCAAGGCGGCAAACGTAGTGTAGGCGAAGGCAGCGTTGGCCAAAGTGGCCTGACGCACTAAGTCGGAACGGGAAGCGAGCAGTTGCGAGAGTTTCATGATTAATGACCTTTCGAGCTGTGGTGCCCGTGCACCGGTTAATGGACTTTAGGCCGGTCAATCCCCCTCGATGAGGCGGATCTAGCGGCAGAACAGGAACGCCAACGCCCCTAACTTAAGCCGGGCCAACTCCGACGCAAGCCACCGCAGGCTTTAACCCGATCCTGCGACTGCGCCGTTAAACAATGACCAAGGGCGGCTCACTCAACTTCGCGATAGCCCCCATGATGCGCTCACTGGCGCGTTGGTAGCGCTCTTTTCCATCCGCAAGATTGTCGTAATCGGCCGGACTCAACGCAGGGCCGAAGACAATGTGCACCTGCGTACCGGGCCGAAAACCACCGACGCGCCCAAAAGCGATATGGCTGTTAAAAATCCGGCACGGCACCACCGGCACCTTCGACTTGCACACGATCATACCGACCCCGCCCTTGGCCGGCTGAAGTTCTCCATCGGGGGAGCGCGTGCCCTCGGGAAAGAGCGCGATGGATTTGCCGGCGGCCAAAGTAGCCAGCACCCGCTTGATCGCAGCCAGGTCCGCCCCGTCACGATCCACCGGAATGGCCCCGACTCCATCCATCCACCACGCCCCCAGACCGGGTGACCAGAGGGATTTACGAGCGAAAAAAGCCATCTGACGCGGCATCACCGCCCCGATAAACGGCGGGTCCAGGTGGCTGGCATGATTAGCCGCGACGAGAAACGCCCCGTCCCCGGGCAGGTTCTCCAAACCGGCGACCTCGCCACGAAACAAGGCTTCGTGGACACCGTTCAGCACATAATGGAAAAACCCATACATCGGCTCCATGCGGAGCTGGGGAAACGTTTCTCGGGCGGACATGGCTCAGAATGGGGCTCTTACAAATAGGTAGTCACGTTGGCCGTCCAGGCGATCACAGCCCCAGGCGTGCGGCGATAGGCCCCGAAACCCGCGCCACCACTTCATCGAGGGAGAGAAACGTGGAGTCGATATCCGTCGCCCCCTCGGGACAAAGCAGAGGGGACGCCTTGCGCGTGCTGTCCAAGCGGTCCCGTTCCGCAATGGAGTCCTGCTGCCCCTCGGCGGCGCGGCGGCGCGCCCGCTCCTCCGGATCGGCGTGAAGAAAAAATCGGAAATCCGCGTCAGGAAAAATCACCGTCCCGATGTCGCGCCCTTCCATGACCAAGCCAGCAAACTTGTGCTCCCGCGCGATCCGGGCCTGATCGCGTTGATACGCGAGCAAGGCGGCACGCACCGCCGGCAAAGCGGCGAAGTGGGATACCGCCGCATTCACCGCCGCACCTCGCAACTCGACCTCCGGCACCAGCCGGCCGCCGACCTCGATCTGGGCGCGCCGCCCCTCCACCACCGTGCCCAAGGAAAGCCCGGCCAAGGCTCGCTCCACCGCCGTGACATCGGCTGCGTCCAATCCCTGGCGCAGCAACTCCGCGGTGAGCGCGCGGTAGTAGGACCCGGTGTCGATGTGCAGAAAGTTAAAGCGTGCACTGAGCGCACGGGCGGTGGTCGATTTTCCGGCGGCGGCGCCGCCATCGATTGCGATGATAAGAAAGGACATTAGCGAAGTTCTCAAATAGTGCTGCGGTTGCGAAGGGCTTCGAGCACTTCGAAGAAATTCGGAAAGGTCTTCGCGCAACACGCGGGATTATCAATCGTCAGCCACGGCTTACCGTCACCATGCAGGTCGCAGGACCCCAGAATACCGAAACTCATCGCGAAACGATGGTCATGGTAGGTTTGAATAACCGTGCCGCGCGCCGCCCGTAACGCCGCCAAATTTGGCGTGATCGTAAGTCCGTCGCCATCTTCGTGCTCATGCACCGTTTGTCCGAGACGGCGCAGCTCGGCCACCATGCCGGCCACGCGATCCGTCTCTTGTTTTCGAGTATGCGTCACTCCGGTGATCGTGGTCGGTCCGGACAGCAAGGGGCTGATCGCCGCGAGAGTAAGGAAGGTATCGGAAAACTCCGAAAAATCCCGCGTCACTCCGCTGCGAGCGGCGCCAAGGGCAAACGAAACCCGCAGGCCATCCGCCACCACCTCGGTGCCCAGACCCACCGCCGAGGCCACGCCCACAAACCGCGTGTCGCCCTGCAGACCTTCGCGCAGATTCAACAAAGTAAGCCCGCCACCGACGACCAAGGGCAACGCAGCGAAGTAACTCGCGGCGGTGGCGTCGGGCTCGATCACGCAGCTTTCCCGGGGATAAACATAACGGACCCCGGCCGGCAGACGAAACCGGTCCGGCCCCGTGCGCTCCAGCGCAGGCTGGCCGAACTGCTCCATGAAGCGCGTAGTCATTTCAACGAATGGCCAACGCACCCCGCCGATCAACGACACCTCGACCGGTGCGGCGGCGCGCGGCGCGACCATCAGCAAAGCGGACAACATCTGGCTGCTCTCGGTGGCATCGATCGCCACCGCGCCGCCCCGCAGTCCGCGGGCATGAATCTCGATCGGAAAAAACCCCTCGACTCCGACGCAGCGGATCTCGGCCCCGAGCGCGCGCAGGGCGTCGATCAAGCCCTTCATCGGTCGCTGGTTCATACGCTCGTTGCCTTGGATGCGATACACCCCGCGCGGGGCGGCGGCGCAAAGCGCGGTCAGGAAGCGTGCCGCCGTGCCCGCCAGCCCTACGAACAAATCGCAAGGCCGCTCCGCTTGAAAAGCCACGGCCTGGCCGGCCACGTAAAGCGTCTTGGCGGTTTCATTCGCGATCACCGTGTAACCGACCTGTCGCAACGCCTCGGCCATCAGTCGGGTATCGTCGCTAAACAAGGCGCCGGTGAGGGTAACCGGCTCGTCGCACAAAGCCGCCAGCAACAGCGCTCGATTGGTCAAGCTCTTGGAGCCCGGGATAAGCACATTTCCGTCAACCGAGCGGACAAAAGGCAGAACAGGAAGCTGGGCGGGTAAAACTGAAGGAGAAGCAGGCATGGAGCGAGTGACGTGAAAAATTAAATACGATTAAAAGCGGTTTAAGTTAAGTGCGGAACCCGTCGCGCCAGAGTTTGCCCCGCTCCAGACGAGCGCGAATCTCCGCCCAATCGGATTGTTCGAGGGCGCGGCGAAACGCCGCCAGTTCTTCCTCGTGCCGAGCCAGAGCCTTCAAAACCGCCGGGCGATTGTGCTGAAATATCTCGATCCACATCGCGGCATCGCTCGCCGCGATCCTCGTGGTGTCGCGCAGTCCGTTGCCCGCCAGATGCCGCCATTGTCCGTCCCGCGCGGCCAGGGTGCAGGCCAGGCTGGTCGCCACCGCCTGCGGCAAGTGGCTGATGTTGGCCACGATTTCATCATGCGCTTCAGGCGCGACCGCGACCACATGGGAACCGAGCGCCCGCCAAAAACTCTCCAGAATGCGCAACGCTGGCGGCGGTGTCCCGTCTTGCGGCGTGACAAAGGTCACACGCCCCTCGAAGAGCGAGGCCGTACCGTGTTCCCAGCCGGTTTTCTCGCTGCCCGCCATGGGATGCGAACCAATGAAACACGACCCGGCGGTGCGCGAGTGAGCGGCGGCGGCGGCGCAAATCGGCCCTTTCACACTGCCTACATCCGTGACGATGGCGTTGGTGCAAAGATGCGGACCGATCTGGCGGTCGAGCTCGATGATCTTGTCCACCGGGGCGGCAAGGACCACGAGGTCGGCCCCGGCGACCGCCTGCTCGGGCGTGTCAGCCACACCGTGCAACCAAGCCTGGCCGCGCAGGGCTTCACGCACCTCGGGCCGGCGCGCCCAGACGGTGATGCGACCCGCCAGGCCGCGCTTGTGGGCGGCGCGGGCCACGGAGGCACCGAGCAGGCCGGGAGCAAGGATGGCGAGATGGGCGATCATGACAAAGAACCGGGAAGCGTGAAAGCGACGGGATGCTTGTCGAGCCTTGGGGCACACCGATAACCGGGAAAAAACGCAGCCGGGGCCGGTGGGCAAAAAAGCCGTTGACGGCGGCTTATCGGACCGGTTTGTTCACTCCTTTTCCCAACTCCGTCCCTCCGTTTTATCATGCCCATCGAGATCAAAATCCGTAAGAACGAGCCTGTCGACCGCGCCCTTCGCCGCCTCAAGAAGAAGCTCGAGCGCGAGAACATCATCAAGGATGTTCGCGCCAAGCGCTACTTTGAGAAACCCTGCGAGCGCCGCCGTCGCAAGGAGAAGGTCCAGGCCTTCACCCAGATGCTTCGCCGCCGCTACGCGGAATAAGCGGGCGCTTAGCCCCATGACGTCGGCCGCCCGCCTTCGTTTCTAAGCCGCGCTGGTGCCCACGTGCCCCGCGCGGTTTTTTTGTTTTTTCCGCTTTCTGCCCAGTAGAGCACCCACCACTACCTAGGCCTTTGACTGTCCCAGTGCCCCCTATCTTCGCCCTTTCAAGTTGCTGGAACTCGTTTCGCCACAACGACGGCTATGCAATGCTCAAAGAGATCGCCGACCTGGGCTTTACCCATGCGGAGTTGAGCCACGGCATCAGGATTTTGCTGCTGCCCGGCATTCTCCGCGCCGTGGAGGACGGTGTGATCAAGATCAGCTCGACCCATAACTTCTGCCCCTTGCCCGCGGGAGTGAGCCAGGCGGCGCCCAATCTGTTCGAACCCTCCGCGACCGACCACAAAGAGCACGATCAATGGCTGAGGCATACCAAACGCACCCTGGACTTCTCCGCTCAGATCAAAGCCCAGGTCTGTGTTCTGCACCTGGGGAGCGTTAAATTCTGGTTTTTGCCGCCCTCCCGGAAATTGAAGGCTTATCTGGAAAAGAACCCCACCGTCGTTGCGCAGACCGACCCAGGATACCGCAGCGTTCTACGCAAGGCCGGGGAAAAAATGCGCTCCCGCATGGGCAAGGCTTGGAAACAAACTCTGGCCAGCTTGGGCGAGATCAACGCCTACGCCGCCGAACGCGGCATCGCCTTGGGTTGTGAGAACCGCGAGAAATTTGAAGAGCTCCCGCTCGACGACGATTTTTCCGCGATGTTCGAGGCCCTGGGCGAAAATTCCGCCTGCGGCTACTGGCACGATACCGGGCACGCCGACATAAAAGTCAGCCTGGGTGTGATAAACCACCAAGAGCATCTGGCCAAAAACGCACCGCGTCTGCTCGGTTTCCACCTGCATGACGTAAATGCCAAGGGCAAGGACCACCAGCCCATCGGCGCCGGGCACATCGACTTTGAAATGATCAGCTCGTTTTGGCAGCCGCACCACTTGCTTACCTTGGAATTGAGTCCGCGAACCTCCCCGGAAGACGTGATGGCATCGCGCCTTAAGATTCAGGATTTGATCGCGAAACGCTTCGGTTGAAATACGCCCGCCTGGGGAGCGGCGGGGAAAGATTCGAGCAACTGCGAGTTACGCTCAAATAGACCAGTTCCAAGCCTGCAACTCGTCCTGTTTACGGCACTCGACCGCCGCCTCCCGCTTCTGGCGCGAGCGCACCACGAGGCTTTCATTTTTGTAGTACGCGATGCTGTTACCCGGGATGGTTTCCAGCAGCCACACGTTCGCGCCCACGATGGAATGCGGACCGATGCGCGTCTCCCCGCCTAGAATGGTGGCGTGCGCGTAGATCGTCACATGATCGCCGATGTCGGGATGACGTTTAACCCCCTTCACCGGATTTCCGGCGGTATCGACCTCAAACGATTTCGCGCCCAAGGTGACGCCTTGGTAGATTTTAACATGGTCGCCGATCGTGGCCGTCTCCCCGATCACCACGCCGGTGCAATGGTCGATGAAGAAGTGCGCACCGATACGCGCGCCGGGATGGATGTCGCAACCCGTGCGCTCGTGGGCGTATTCGGTCAGCATGCGCGGCAGCAAGGGCACGCCCATGCGATAGAGCTCGTGGGCGAAGCGCTGAATCGAAATCACCAATACACACGGGTAGGCCAGGATGATCTCCTCCACGTGCCGGGTGGCCGGATCGCCGGCGTAGGCCGCCTGCACGTCCGTCTGCACGATGCGCCTCAGTTCCGGCAAACGCGCGAGCACGGCATCAGCGACGTCGGAGGCCCGGCCCACCGGGTCGGCGCACACCGCCGGACCGGCAAACGTAAACGCCTTGGCCGCCTCCTCCCGCAAACGGGTGTGAACCGCACTCAGCTTGGCGCGAATAACAGACGGCACCTCCGATTGCGCGATGGGCTGGTTTTCAAAGAAGCCTGGAAACAAGAGATGCATGACCTCGTTGGCCAGGCGGTTGATCGACTCATCGGACGGCAGATTGCTTCCATCGAGATGATTAATGCCTCCCTCGGTCTCGTAAGAACGAAGCAGAGCCTTGAGTGTATCTTCGAGAGACATGCGGCGCGAAGGGTGTGATGGTAAAAAAAGACGAGTGGCAGCTAAGCACTCGCAAGGTGAGTTGTCCAAAAGTCCGGCCAGCAGGCGCAGGGGTCAAAACCGATTTTCCAAAACTCCATTTCCTGCGCCCCCAAGCCCCGCCTTCTGCTCGCCCCCGCTCTCGACACGGGTAGCTTACCGCCATGTTCGCGCTTAAAAAACTTCTCGGCACCCTGCTCATGCCTTTGCCGCTCGGTCTTGGTTTGCTGACCTTGGGGCTGCTGCTCATCGCGTTCGGACGCCGCTGGAGGGGTTGGCTCGCCCTGCTAATGGGCTGGCTGATGCTGGCCGCCGCCTCCAACCGCGGCATCGCCCTCGCCCTCACGTCTTCGCTGGAAAACACCTACTCCACCACGACAACATCGTCCGCTTTCGCCTATGTCGCCGTTCTGGGTGGCGGCCATGGTGATAATCCGGACCTGCCGGCCGGACAACGTCTCAGCGCCTCCGCCCGCGCCCGCCTGATCGAAGGCATACGCCTCGCGCTGCTCCAACCCGCAGCCCGGCTGATTGTCTCCGGCCCCAAAAACGAACCCGAGGACGACTTTCCCTCCCACGCCCGCGTGCTGGCGGACGCCGCCGTGGAGCTGGGTTTTCCTCGCGAACGCATCGTCGAGCTAGACAGCGCCCGCGATACCGCCGAGGAGACCCTTGCCCTTGCCCGGCTCGCCAAAGGGAAACCGGTCGCACTCGTCACCTCCGCCTGGCACCTGCCGCGCGCGATGAAACTCGCCCAGTCCGCCGGGCTCACTGCCCTGCCCTGCCCCTCCGACTACCTCGGGGGCCGCGAGCCCCGCATACCGACCCGGGCGTGGCTGAACTGGAGCGCCGAAGCCCTCGAGGACTCCACCCGCGCCTGGCGCGAATATCTTGGCCAACTCTGGGCCTGGAGTGTGCGCGCCCTCCTCGGACCACCCATCCCGGGACAATCCCCCCTCGACAAACCCGCCTCCGTAACCCTATCAGATACCCCATGAACGCAGTCCGCCGAATTACCGCCTCGATCATTACCCAGCCCCCGGGGCCGGGAATTCGGGCGTAAACGCACCGCGCGACGCAAAGCCGATTTCCTTCCATCCCCGGGCCTGATCGCCCGGGGTTTTTCGTTGTTCCAACCCCGCCCGCACCTCCCCAAGTTCCCCCTTTTCACCGACCGCAATCGATTCGCACACCGACCCATGAGCACCGCTGTTAAAATCTACGACACCACCCTCCGCGACGGCACGCAGGGCGAAGGCATCAGCTTTTCCGTCACCGACAAATTACTCATCGCGCAAAAACTCGATGCCTTCGGCGTGGACTATATCGAGGGCGGCTTTCCCGGCTCCAACCCGCGCGACATAACCTTTTTTGCCGAAGCCAAAAAGCTCGTCTTTAAAAACGCCAAGCTCGCCGCCTTCGGCTCCACCCGCCGAGCCGGTATCACCGCCGCCGAAGACCCCCAACTGGCCACGCTCCTGGCCGCCGAGACCCCGGTGCTCACGCTTGTAGGCAAAACCTGGACACTGCATGTAACTGAAATCCTGCGCACCACCCTGGAGGAAAACCTCGCCATGATCGAGGACTCCGTTCGCTACATCACCGCCCAGGGCCGCGAAGTCATTTACGACGCCGAACACTTCTTCGACGGCTACAAGGCCGA
>JAIXRU010000034.1 GCA_027485045.1 Opitutaceae bacterium
ACTCTCCTGCGGCAAACTCACCACCGGTGTGACGGTGGCGCAGTGGGCGTCGATCTTGATGCTGCGCAACCTCAAGTCTCCGGAGACCTATTTCCAGGCGGCGTTTCGCGTGCAGTCGCCGTGGTCGATCAAGAACCCGAACGGCGACAACCCGAACGAGGAGGAGATTTTGAAGCCGGTCTGTTTCGTTTTCGATTTCGCGCCGACACGGGCGCTGCGGCAGTTGTCCGAATATGGAATCGGCCTCTCGCCCAACGAGCCCAACCCGGAGAGCGCGGTGCGGGATCTCGTGTCGTTCCTCCCCGTGCTGGCCTACGACGGCGCGAACATGACGCAGATCGATGCCGGCGGCATCCTCGACATCGCAATCGCCGGCACCTCGGCTACGTTGCTTGCTCGCAAATGGGAGAGCGCGCTGCTCGTGAACGTGGATAACGACACGTTGCGGCGGATTCTCGACAACCCCGAGGCGATGGCGGCGGTGGAGCGCATCGAGGGCTGGCGTGCACTGGGCGACAACGTCATCGAAACCATCATCAACAAGAGCGAGAAAGTGAAGGCGCTCAAAAACAAGGCCAAGGAGAAGGAGTTGTCCAAGAAGGAGCAGAAGCAACTCACGGACGAGGAGAAGGAGTTCAAATCCAAGCGGAAGCTGGTCCAGGAAAAGTTGATCAAGTTCGCCACGCGCATCCCAGCCTTCATGTATCTGACCGACTTCCGGGAAAATACGCTGCAAGACGTGATTACGAAGATTGAGCCGGACCTGTTTGAGACGGTCACGGGGCTCACGGTGAAGGATTTTCACCTGCTGGTGAGGCTGCGGGTGTTCAACACCGAACAGATGAACCAGGCGGTGTTCGCCTTCCGCCGTTACGAAGATTCGTCGTTGAGCTATACGGGTATCGAAAGCCATCCAGGGCTTACGCACTACGGGTTATACGACACAGTGGTGGCGCGTGAATGATCTCCGCCGGTTTCTTTGCGCGGTCCACCAGGAGCCCTGGACGCCTTGTCGCGTAGGTTAAAATAACGAGTGGCCCAAGCCGCGGGAATTTGGCCCTCTGGCGATATATGGAAATCATCGTCCTCGGCTCCGGCACCTCGCATGGCGTGCCCATGATCGCGTGCGAGTGCCCGGTTTGCACCTCGACCGATCCACGTGACAACCGTACGCGAGCCTCCATCCACGTGATCATGGACGGACTTCGTATCCAAGTGGACGCGACGCCGGAATTTCGCCTTCAGGTCCTGCGCGAGCGCATCCCTTCCATCGACCTCTTTATCCTCACCCACGGCCATGCCGACCACATGCTCGGGATGGACGACCTGCGCCGCTACTGCGACCTGCGCCCAGATGGCACCCTCCCGGTTTACTGCAATGCGGAGGGCGAGCAGCGTATTCGCTGGGTCTATCCCTACGCACTGACCCCGCGCAGCGAAACACCCGATGGCTACGCCCGTTTTGACCTGCACGCCATGCCGGCGCGCCTCGAACTGCCCCAAGGCACCATCGAGAGTACCCCGCTCCCACATGGCCGGGTGGAGACGCTGGGACTGCTTTTTACCGAACGGAGTACGGGGGCGCGTTTCGCTTACTATACCGATTGTAAAACCGTGCCGCCCGCCGCGCGCCAACTCGCCTGCGGGGCGGATTTGCTCATCCTCGACGGGCTGCGTCCCAAACCCCACGCCACCCACCTGAGCATCTCCGAAGCGCAGGTGGAGGCAGCCCAGATTAAAGCCCGGGAAAGCTATCTGACCCACGTTGCTCACGCTGTTCACCATGTTTACGGGGATTCTCTAATGCCTGAAATCAATGGATTTGTGTATGATGGATGGCGGAGAAAACTTTAATCACCTTAAACCCTATCTGAATAGTAGGAAAAAGAGCTTGCAGGTTTAAACCCTGTGTTTTTGGTGTGGATTAAATCCACGCCCATGAAGCTCTCTAAAAAAGGTGAATACGCCCTCCGCGCTTTGATCGACCTCGGCATTGCTCGCGAGGTGGGCCGCGAGTTGGTTCAGGTCACGGAGCTGTCGGACAAGGAGCTGATCCCGGCCAAGTTTCTGGAGCAGATCATGCAGGAGCTGAAGGCGGCGGGTTTTGTGATCGCGCAGCGCGGCAAGTTTGGCGGTTACCGTTTGGCCCGCCCCGCCGCCGAAATCACCATCGGTGCGGTGGTGCGTTTTGTGGATGGTCCGCTCGCTCCGATCGGCTGCGTCAGCCACTCCGCCTACGAAAAGTGTAGTTGCCCCGACGAGGAGCACTGCGGTCTGCGCATGCTTATGCTCGATGTGCGCAACGCCATCGCCGGCATCCTCGACCGCTACACCCTCGCCGATGTGGTGGAGGTCACTCTGCGCAAGTTGCGCCGTGACTCGCTGCCTCTGCCCTTTGCCAGCGCCCGGCCTGCGCCCGGGGTGCGCGTAAAGCGCGTTCCGGTTAGTCGCCGTTCCACCTCGACTTCACGCCGTTTGGCGCCGGTCGAGGGCCTTTTGTCCGAACTCCTGCCTGACTACGCCATTTGATTTCCCCCGCTTATCGGCCGCTGGCCGTCCTTCCCAACCATGAGCTCCCTTTCTGCTACTTCCCCTGATTCTTCCAACAGCCTTCCCGACTGGCTCGCCATTTTGCGCACCAAGGTGGAGGGCTTGCGCTTCGGCGTCGTGCAAATCGTCGTCCACGATGGCAAAGTCACCCAGATCGAGCGCACCGAAAAGACCCGCCTAGGCGGTTCCGGCGCCCGCGACGAGTAAGTCACTCGTTGACCCGTTTTTTTCTCCCCCTTTCCCACCGCCACCCGCGGAGGATTTTTTATCTTACTGTCTGTCATTCAAGCAACTGACCCGTCCACGGGAAGTTCCCATGTATCGAACCAACACCATTAGACTACCATGAGGAACCCATCCATCAACCGTGCCGCCGCTTATGCTGCGGCGTTCACCGCCATCGCCTTTGCCCCGTTTACCGCTCAGGCGCAGACGGCCGCAGCATCGAATGAAGTCGCCGCCCTGCGCGAGCAGATCAGCCAGCTCGACCAAAAGCTCCGCATCTTGGAGCGGAATCTTGAGCTCAAGGAAGAGGCCGCCACCGCCGCCGCCAAGGCCGCGCCCAAGCTCACCGCCTCCGACGGCCGCCTGGAGATCACCTCCGCCGACGGCGCCAACTCGATCCGCTTGCGCGGCCTGGTGCAGGCCGACGGGCGTTACTTCGTGGATGACACCAACGCCACCAACGACACCTTCCTGCTGCGTCGCGCCCGCCTCGTTTTTGAAGGCAAGTTTAGCAACTTTTTCTCCTACACGGTGCAGACCGAGTTTGCCGGCAGCGCGGTTTCCATCCTCGACGCCAATATACTGGCCTCGATCAAGCCTGCTTTTAACGTTCGCATCGGTCGTTTCAAAACTCCGATCGGGCTGGAGCAACTTCAGTCCGACCCCGTCGCCTTCTTCAACGAGCGCTCCGTGGCCACCAATCTGACCCCGAACCGCGACGTGGGCGTGCAGCTCGAGGGCACCTTCGCCACCAATGCACTCTTGTATCAGCTCGGCGTGTTCAATGGCGTGCCCGATGCCGGCAACTCCGCGCAAAACTCCCAGGACTTCGACAACCAGAAGACTTTCGCCGTCCGCCTTTTCGCCACTCCTTTCGTGAACGATCCGGATTCCGTGCTCAAGGGGCTTGGCTTCGGTATCGCCGCCAGCCAGGGCGACTACGACACCGCGAGCGGTCGCACCAGCGGCTATCGCACCGACGGCCAGCAGACTTTCTTTGCCTACGAGTCCACCGTCGTTGCCGATGGCACGGCCATCACCTTATCGCCCCAGGCCTACTACTATTACGGTCCCTTGGGTATTCTGGCGGAATACGTCTCGTCTTCCACCGACGTGCGTCGCACTGCGGCCCTGCCCGTTCGCGAAATCACCAACACCGGTTGGAACGTCTCTGCCGGCTACGTGCTCACCGGTGAGGACGCCAGTTATCGCGGCGTCACGCCCAAGAACGTGTTTAATCCCTCCGCCGGTACCTGGGGCGCGCTCGAAGTGGTCGCCCGCATCGCCGAAGTGGATGTAGACAACGCCGCCTTCACCGGCACGGCGGTCACCCGTCTGGCCAACCGTAATACCAGCGCGTCCGGCGTCACCACCTACGGTCTCGGCGTCAACTGGTATCCCGCCCGGGCGGTTCGCGTCGGCCTGAATTATTTCATCGCCGACTTCGATTTCGAACCCGGCGCGGTGCCGGCTGCGGGCTCCGCTCTTACCGAAAACGAACAAGCCCTCATCGGCCGTGTACAAGTATCTTTCTAATCCCAAACCCTACCTAACATGAAATCCTCCCGCATCCTTGCTTATCTCGCCTCCGCCGCTTTGGCCGTGGCTCTAACCGGCTCGGCTTTCGCCAAGACCGTCGAATTGCTCAACGTTTCCTACGACCCGACGCGCGAGCTCTACGTCGAATACAACGCCGCCTTTGCCAAATACTGGAAGGCCAAGACCGGCGATGATGTCGTCGTAAAACAGTCCCACGGCGGCGCCGCCAAGCAGGCCCGCTCAGTTATCGACGGACTTTCGGCCGATGTCGTAACTCTCGCCTTGTCCTATGACATAGACGAGATTTCCGCCAAGGCGAAGCTTCTCCCCGCCGACTGGCAGACGCGCCTGCCCTACAATTCCACCCCTTACACCTCGACCATCGTTTTCGTGGTCCGCAAGGGCAATCCCAAGGGCATCAAAGACTGGAACGACCTCGTTAAGCCCGGCGTTTCGGTCATCACTCCCAACCCCAAAACCTCGGGCGGCGCGCGCTGGAACTATCTGGCGGCCTGGGCCTACGCCTTGGAGACAAACGGGGGCAGCGAAGAAGCAGCGATAAAGTTCGTCTCCGCTCTCTACAAAAACGTGCCGGTGCTCGATTCCGGTGCCCGTGGTTCGACCACGACCTTCGTGCAACGCGGTATCGGCGACGTGTTCTTGTCCTGGGAAAACG
>JAIXRU010000117.1 GCA_027485045.1 Opitutaceae bacterium
AATTGGGCGAACGCGGCCAACTCGCGGGACTGGGCGAGCACGCCCTTGCGTTTGCCGCCAGCCTGCTTGGTCGCTTTGATCTGGGCGGCGGAACCTACGCGAGAGACGGATAGACCTACGGAGACGGCGGGACGGATGCCTTGGTTGAAAGGATCGGTTTCGAGGAAGCTCTGGCCGTCGGTGATCGAGATCACGTTGGTCGGAATGTAAGCGGAAACGTCGCCAGCAAGGGTCTCGATGATGGGCAACGCGGTGAGCGAGCCTTTGCCGTCGAGGCGGGCGGCGCGTTCCAGCAAGCGGGAGTGCAGATAGAAAACGTCGCCGGGATAGGCTTCGCGACCGGAAGGGCGCTTCAGGATCAGGGAGATTTGACGGTAAGCGACGGCGTGCTTGGAGAGATCGTCGTAAACGATCAGAGCATCCATGCCGTTTTCCATGAACCACTCGCCGATGGCGGCGCCCGAGTAAGGAGCGAGGTATTGGTTGGCGGGATTGTCGGCGGCGGGGGCGGCGACGATGCAGGTGAACTCCAGCGCGCCGGCCGCCTCAAGGGCGGCGATGGTGCGGACGATGTTGGAATTCTTCTGACCGATGGCGACGTAGATGGAGTAAACCGGGCGGAAGGAAGCGTCACCGCTGGCCAGACCTACGCGGTTGATGTTCGCCTGGTTGATGATGGTGTCGATGGCGATGGTGGTCTTGCCGGTGCCGCGGTCGCCGATGATGAGCTCGCGCTGGCCACGACCGATCGGGATCATGGAATCGATGGCCATGATACCGGTGAAGAGAGGCTGGTTAACCGACTTACGCGCCATGATGCCGGGCGCGATTTTTTCCACGGGATAATAGGTGGTGGAGTCGATGGCGCCCTTGCCGTCGACGGCGTTACCGAGGGCGTCAACGACGCGACCGAGCAGCCCCTTGCCGACCGGAACGGAGAGAAGTTTGCCGGTGGTCTGCACCTCGTCGCCCTGCTTGAGCTGGGAAACGTCGCCGAGGACGACGCAGCCGACCTCGTCTTCGCCGAGATTTAGAGCGATGCCGATGACGCCGCCGGGGAAGGCGACCATCTCGTTATACATCACCTCAGAGAGGCCATTGACCTTGGCTACGCCGTCGGCGACCGCGGTGATAAAGCCGGTGTTTTTGCGAACGGCGGTGGCGGAGAGCTTGGCGATCTGCGATTCGATTTGGGCGAGGACTGTGCTCATTTTATTGGAAAGGGAGAAGGGGCGCGGGACGCGTAAGGTTTAGGGGGGAAAAGGGGATAACAAGACTTAGCAGGAGGCGGACAAAGCCGCGAGCTGACCGGATATGGAGGACTCAAATACATCGTCGGCCACGCGCACGCGCAGACCGCCGAGAAGGGTGGGATTAGGCTGGGTTACGGCCTCAACCGGACGACCGTAGCGACGGGACATGGCGGCGGCAATCGCCGCGATCGAGTCCGCTGAGACCGGGCCGGCGTGCTCGATACGCGCCTCACCTTTGGCGAGTTCGGCCGCGATCAAATCCCGATAATAACCCAACACCAATTGTGGTCGGGATGGCGGGTTTTTCTCTAAATACTCAAGCACGCCCGCAACCTGCTCGGAGGACACGCGACCGTTCACCAGACTGAGCTGAACGAGCTGCTTGACGAAAACGCGGAGCTTGGCAGGGAGTGCGGCCATGGGGAAGAAGGGGAGAAGACGGAGAAACGGAGGCTGTTGGACTTAGACAGAAGTGAGCTCGCGGGCAGCGGTCTCGTTGTAAGCGGCGCGATCGGAGTCGGAGAGCTTTTTGGCCAACACGCGTTCGGTGGTGGCGACCACGAGGCGGGCGATTTCCTTCTGGGCATCGGCGAGCATCTTTTTGTGCTCAAGCTCGATCGCTTGTTGCGCCTTGGAGATGAGTTGCTGCGCACGCTCGGTGGCGGCAGCGGTTTCGCGGTCGGACAATTCCTTGGAAACCTTACGAGCTTCCTCGACGATCACGTTGGCCTTGACCTGGGCCTCCTTGAGGAAAACAGCTGCTTGGACCTGTGCCTCCGCAAGTTTGGCAACCGAAGCCATCTCGTTAGCAAGACCTGCCTCGATCTTGCTGGTTCGCTCGTCCATGGCAGCAATGGTCGGCTTAATGCCGAACCAGTAAAGCGTCGCGGCAAGAATCGCGAAACTAATGAACTGCATCACGACATAGTTACCCTGTATACCAAAGCGATGAATGAGCTCGGCAGCGCCACCAGATGCTTGAATGGTTTCGGCATGGGCTGTGGCGGTTTCGGCAACGGCGAGAAGGAAGACAGACATGGTGCGTGGGGAGGACTAACTAGGTAAAAAGTGGAAAACCGGGGCGCACCAGACGTGATGCTTATCGCAGCGCGCCCCGGGAGGACTTGATTTTGAAGTTAACGGCTTACTTGCCGAGAACGAAGATCGCGAGAATGCCAAGGCCTTCGGCGAAAGCACCGAGAACGAGAGCTAGGGGAAGAATCTTGCCTTGAGCGGCAGGATTGCGACCGACAGCTTCAACCGTGCGAAAGCCGATCAGACCGACGGCGATAGCAGCGCCGAAAACAGCGAGACCAGTAGCTAGATTGCCTTCAATGGCAGCAATGATAGGGAGCATTTGATGTAGGGTTGGTTTGTTTTGTTGAAACCCGGAAAGCCGCGTTTGGTTTGGCACGTTGGCCCGCGATGCTGTCCGGGAAAAAGTTTAGTGTTTGGCGCCTTCGGCAACAGCCGGAACATCACCATGACCATCGTTGTGATGTCCCGCTTCTGAGCCATGGTCATCGCCATGGTTGCAAATCAGTCCGATGTATACCGCCGACAAAAGAGTGAAAACAAAGGCCTGAACAAGTCCGACGATGATCTCTAGGAAATAGAAAACGAAAATGAAACCCGTCGCGTGTAACAAATTCTCGCCGCCGAAGACATTACCGAAAAGACGCGCCGATAACGTGATCGGGCGCATGCCAATAGAAACAAGTTCGATTAGGCCAACGAGAAAGAATACAACGGAAAGAAAGTAATACATGGCCGGGTTCAGCTCTGCTTTACCCGCCTTGTTACCGAAGAGATCGTGCCAGATCAGTTTCGGACCGGCGTACTTAAAAATTAAAACCAACCAGGCAACGAACGAAAAAAGGGATAGAGCAAGCGTGCCATTTGCTTCGGAGGTGTGAGGACGGAGAAGTGCGTACTCCAAAATAAACTTACCGGTTTCAGGATCGGTGTATCCCCAACCAGCCGTCCCAATAAAAGGCAGTAGGCCTGACCAATTGTGAACCAGGATAAAGATGAACAAGCAGAGCAAAACAGGAAAGGCTCCCGGCATGGCTTTCTTGCCAACAATCGGCTCCAAAGTTTCCTTAAGCCCACTGATCAAAGTCTCGAAAACCGCTTGGCCGCGGTTAGGAACAAGCTTGGGCCTGCCAACAAAAAAACGAATTGCGAGAATCAGCAGTGTGGTAATGAGCAGACTGGTCAGGATCGAGTTGGTAATTGGAAAGCCAAAACCGAGCTGCTTGCTAATATCCGCCGGCGCTTCGTGCCCACCAGATGCATAAGCCAACGGTGCCATTGTCGCGTAAAGCGGCAACGCTACGAGGGTCTTGAAAGCTGAAAAGAAGTCACGAGGGGCCATGGAAAGAGAGTAAAGGATTACGGATTAGGGAACCCATCAGGCCTTCGTCAATCTTGGATATGACTGATAACTGTCATTAGAGAGGTTCATTAGTTTTCCCAAAGCGACAAATCGCGTGTGCTTATGTGTTTCAGTAATCATGTGAATTTTTAGCAACGCACCGCAGTAAACGACCGGGGGGCGCCGGCCAGCGAGCGTTCCTCAAAAACCGAAACGTATTCAAAAGGCCACGTCACCGTATCCTCGACCTCAAGGCGCCATAGCGGGTGCGCCGCGACTACCTCACGGGCAAAAGTGAAATACTCGGGATGATCCGTGCGGAAGTGAAACGCCGCCCCGGGCTCAGTCAGCTTGCCCAGCAAATCCAGCAAGCCCGGCTGCACGACGCGGTTTTTCCAGTGCCGCCGCTTCGGCCACGGATCGGAAAAGAGCACAAACACACGTCGCAAACGCACCGGCACGGGCTGTTCCGCCAGCGCGCCAAGAAAGAGGGATGCCTCCGCCTGCACAAAAGCCAGATTAGACAAACGCGCGCGACTCGCCTTGCGCTCCGCACGCGCGATTCGGTCCGCGATCAAGTCCAATCCGACGCAATACTCCTGCGGGTGAGCCGCAGCGTAGGCATTTAAGTAATGCCCGTGCCCGCAACCCACCTCGAGGATTATCGGCGCGCCAGTCGGAAGACGCGGAAAAAACCCGGCTCGCAAAGCGGCGAGACGCTGGTCACGCAAGGAATCGTATAGTTCGAGTGGCACTTCGGGTCGAAGGGATGACGGGGATAAGTGGGCACTTTCCGCGATCACGCCGACCACGCTCAACCTTTAACTGGCACGGTGGTGTGATGAAGCGGCAGCGTAATGAGGAAACTGGTCCCCGCCCCTACCCTGCTCTCCGCCCAAACTTTGCCGCCATGCAGCTGAACGATATGCTTCACGATGCTAAGCCCCAGCCCCGTCCCTCCTTTTTCCCGCGAACGCCCCTTATCCACCCGGTAGAAACGCTCAAAAATATGCGGCAAGTCCTCCGCCGGTATACCCGGTCCGTTATCCCGCACGGCAATTTCAAGCGTATCCTTTGAGTCGATACGCGCGGAAAGCTCGATCCTTGAGCCGCGGGGCGTATACTTCAGCGCGTTGGAAACGAGATTATCCAAAACCTGCCCGATTTTTAGCGGATCCACGAACACCTCGGGTAAAGCCGGATCCACCACCAGATGGAACTTGTGCTCCTGCGCTGCCGGACGGCTGCGGAAATCCTCCAGCGAAACCGTCACCAGTTGGGCTAAATCCACCTGTTCGCGCGCCAAGCCGGGCTGGGTGGATTCCAGACGGGAAAGCGTAAGCAAATCCTCCAAAAGGGAATTAAGGCGATCAGTGTGCCGCTGAATCGTGTTCATGAAGCGGTGACGATCCCCGCTCGGCATGTCGTCGCCGGCATCAACCAGGGTCTCCACGTAACCCTTGATCACTGAAAGCGGGGTGCGCAATTCATGGGAAACATTGGCTACGAAGTCCTTGCGGAGATTTTCCAAGCGTTTTTGCCGCGTAATGTTATGGAGCACGAACAATAATGCCGGGGCGCTTTGCCCTTCCCACGGACCCACAATGGAACCCGTCACCTCCACCCACGTCGAACCTTTAGTATCTACAAACTCAATCTCTTGTCGTTGCTGAGCCCGCCCACTGCGCACCGCCTCGACATAACGCAGAAACACGTCGCTGTGCATCGCCAGCTCCAGTCGTTCACCAAGAATACGTCCCGCCTTGGGAAAAATCGCGTGGAAGGCCTGATTCGCCAACAGCACGTAATTATGCGGGCCAATCAGCAGCACTGCTTCCTGCAATGAGCCCAGAGTAGCCTCCAATTGAGCAAGTTGTCCGCTATGCTGCCGGTCGAGACGGTTGACCTCCGCAACCAAATCCGAGGCGGTTGTGCAGAGCTCATCCCATTGAGGCCCTAGTGCGCCCGGCAGATCATCACGCAATAGCGCCCTCCTCAATGATAAGGACTCACGCAAGGCAGCCACCGCGCGCATATGATTCTTTAAACGTAACCAAACCCAAACTAACGCTGCACCGAGTATGACGATAACCAAAGTCTGCATAAAAAGAGCGGGCCAAGTGCCGAGTTAAAAGACGAACGGTAATCACCCCACCCAAACACAATCCTTGGCACCGACGACGGGTCTTTTAGGTATTGGCGGTATCCGTAGACCGACGCTCCGCAAACCGGTAACCCACACCTCGAATGGTCTCGATCCAGTCCGCCTCATCCCCAAGTTTTTCCCTTAGACGCCGCACATGCGTATCCACAGTGCGCGTCTCAATCTCGGTTTCATAATTCCAAACATTAATCAACAAATGCTCACGGGTCTGTACCCTGCCACGCCTCTCCATCAAAAGGCGTAACAGTTTAAACTCGGTCGCCGTCAGGACCACCGGCTCGCCGGCCACTGAGGCCACATGCCGATCTCCATCCAAAACAATACGACCGGCGGAGATCATCTTCGGGACCTCTGGCACACCCTCATGGACGCGACGTAAAATAGTCTGCACCCTAAGCACCAGTTCTTTAGTGCTAAATGGCTTGCAGAGATAGTCATCGGCTCCGATTTCCAATCCTTGGATGCGGTCGCTTTCCTCGGCTTTGGCGGTAAGAAAAACCACCGGTACTTTTTTGAGCTTAGGGTCAGCCCGCAACATGCGGCAAATCTGAATACCGTTTAAATCCGGCATCATCACATCGAGAATAACAAGATCCGGCAAAAAAGTGCGCGCCAGTCCGATACTACGATTGGGATCATTCAATGTCTCGACGGTGAAACCCTTGGCTTTAAGTGTATAGGCGAGCAACTCAGTAACATCGGTCTCGTCATCTACCACGAGAATCTTCTTGGCGGTGGACTCAATGGGGGCGGAAGACATGCGAAAGTAGAAAGGATGTTAATTAATGGACATCGAAAGTGCATGAACCGTATTTTCGTTTAGACTAGTCGCCGAGGGTAAATCCAGCGTGTTTCACAATTGTTACAGCCTCAAATGCGTCTCACGACGTCATCGGGCACGACTATTCCGGGTCAATTAGCGAAGGTTGCGATGCCTTACTGCGGCGGCGTATAGCCGTGAGATGGACCATCAGAACGCTCAAATCGGCCGGATTCACCCCGCTGATTCGCCCAGCCTGGCCCAAATTTACCGGACGGGCAGCCTTTAACTTAGTCAAACTCTCCGCTCTCAAACCGCGTACTTGATCGTAATCGAAGTCTACGGGGATCTTGATTTTCTCCACGTCGGACAGCCGGGCAACGTGGCGTTCCTCGCGAGCCAGATAGCCGGCGTAGGCCACCCGGTAGAGCACTTCCGCCCGTTCTTCTTTTGCCAAATCCGTAAATTCAGATGGCAGCGGCAAATCAACTTTAGCCGCCAGCTCAGGGGCTGAGCCAACGGAACCGCGGGCCAAGGTATGCCGGATATGATCTCCCCAAGTCCCCTGCCCTAGCCCCAAATTCGATGCCGGACGAGTCTGCTCCAAACGATGGACTTCCGCATGGATACGAGCCGCCTTCGCCTCTATGCGGGCCAGGCGCGAAGCGGAAAGCAGCCCGCAAGCCCGCGCATGATGCCGTAACCGGAGTTCGGCACTACCGTGATTAAACAACAGTCGATGCTCAGCCCGACTGGTAAACATACGATACGGTTCACGCGTGCCCTTTGTTACCAAATCATCGATCAGCACACCCAGGTAGCCCTCATGTCTGGCGATTACCAAAGGCACCTCTCCCCTACCCTTTCGCGCAGCATTAGTTCCCGCAATCAAGCCTTGGGCTGCCGCCTCCTCATAGCCGGAAGTGCCATTTATCTGACCGGCGAAAAAAAGGTTTTCGACCTTCCTCGATTCCAACGACGGAAACAATTGTGTCGGCGGGGCGAAATCATACTCCACGGCATAAGCCGGGCGCAACAACTCGGCCCGCTCCAACCCAGGAATGCTGCGAACCATTTCCACCTGCACCGCGAAGGGTAACGAAGTGGAAAGCCCGTTGATGTAAAACTCATTGGTGGCGCGACCCTCCGGTTCCAAAAATAACATGTGCCGGGGCTTATCTGCGAACCGGACAAACTTATCCTCAATCGACGGACAATAGCGCGGCCCCGTGCCCTCAATTTCCCCTGAATACATGGCGGAAAGATGTAAATTATCGCGCACCAACTGGGCGGTACGCTCCGTGGTATAGGTTATCCAACACGGCACCTGCGCCTCACCCGGCGCCCACCCGAGGCGCTGTTCGCGCAGTACCACGCCGGCCACCGAAGGGAGTTCCACGTGGAACAGTGGCTCCGTGTCTCGCGTATCGTGAAACGCAAAAAGGGTAGGGCTGGCATCGCCATACTGCGGTTCCATTTTGGAGAAATCTATCGAGCGCCCAAGTAAACGAGGCGGAGTTCCGGTCTTTAGGCGCTGTAGTTCAATGCCCGCCTCTAGAAAACTGGCGGAAAGAGTCTTGGCACTAAAATCACCCAGCCTGCCTCCTTCGTTTTTATTCTGCCCGATGTGCATCAGACCACGCAAAAAGGTGCCCGTCGTAACGACCACCGTGCGTCCGAAAAACTCCAGATCCAGATTAGTACGGACTCCGATGACAGAGCGTCCGCACGAACTCAGGTTTTCAGAATAAATCAGTCCAGTGACTGTCGCTTGAAAAAGTTTTAAATTCGGCTGCAGTTCCAAGGTATGTTTTAGCCGAAACTGATAGGCTTTTTTATCGCACTGCGCCCTCGGGGACTGCACCGCCGGGCCCTTGGACTCGTTCAGGAGCCGAAACTGAATACCGGTTAGGTCGGTATTAATCGCCATTTCTCCGCCTAGCGCATCAATCTCGCGCACCATTTGTCCCTTGGCCTGGCCACCGATAGCCGGGTTACAGCTCATCTGTGCGACGGTATCGAGATTGCCCGTCAACAATAAGGTGCGCGCTCCGGTTCGTGCGGATGCCAAGGCCGCTTCACAGCCAGCATGCCCCGCACCACAAACAATCACGTCATAAGGAAGGGCAGGGGAGTCAGACATAAGAAAAGGAGGTGCACAGGACATCACTTACCAATGCAGAAATTAGCGAAAAGGGCGTCGAGCATACGTTCATTATCCACCCGGCCGGCAATTTCCCCGAGCGCATCCAAACCAGCCCGCACATCTCCCGAAACCAGTTCAATCGGAGCCGGTGGCTCAGCCATAAGCCCGGACAAGGCCGCTTGAAATCCCTCCGCAGCACGGCGAAGCGCATCGGCATGCCGGGCATTAATCGCGATGTGCTCTTCCACGAAAAGCGTGGGGCGCAAGCCATCCGCCAAAGCAATAATCGCCGTCCGCAATTCCGCCAAACCCACCCCAGTAACTGCGGAAACAAGCAAAGGAACACGCGCGCCTAATTCGCCTAAAGTGGAAAATGTCTGGCTGGAAGAACTCTGCGAAGAAACCAAATCGATTTTATTGCGCACCAAAAGGGTCTTTTCCGGCAGAATATGTTGAGCAAACTCGAACGGCAGGGTGGGGCAGGGGAGTGAGGCATCGATCACCCAAATAATCAAATCCGCCTTGGTCAGGCATTCGGCGGTTTTTTCCATACCGCGTCGCTCCAAAGCCCCAGGCTCAGGATTAATACCCGCCGTATCAATAAGTCGCAGTAAATGCGGACCCACCTGTAGCCGCTCTTCAATATAATCGCGCGTGGTTCCAGGCTCCGGGCTCACCAAGGCACGATCCGCTCCCACCAAGGCATTCAACAAACTGCTCTTTCCCACATTGGGTGCGCCCAAGAGCACCGTCTTGACCCCATCCCTCAGCAAATCCCCATAAGCTTGGGTAGCTAGTAAACGAAGTGTTCCACGTAGAACACTATCCAGTGCTTCCGCCACTTGCAGCCGGTTCTCGGTTGGCAAATCCTCATCGGGGAAATCAATATAGACCTCTATTTTGGCTAGGTTTAAGATGGCGGTCTTTATGAGCTCTTCCAGAAATTTACCTAGCTGTCCTTGCAACTGACGCTGCGCCGCAGCCAACGCCCGTTCACTACGCGCATGGATAAGGTCCATCACCGCCTCTGCCTGCGTCAGCTCCATTCGCCCATTTAAAAACGCCCGGCGGGTGAACTCACCAGGCTCGGCCGCACGGCAACCTCGACGAAATAAATCCGCGAGCAACAGGTGCACAATCAGGGGATTCCCATGACAACTCAGCTCTAATGTATCGTCGCCTGTCGCAGTATTCGGCCCAGTTGCGAAAACCCATACCAAATCATCTAAAATCCGCCCGTCCTCCCCTGCACGATACTGCCCATACACCGCCCGCCGGATTGAGAGCTTGCTGGCATCCCGGTTGAAAACCGCTGACGCAATAGCCCGACAGGCCGGCCCGCTTACACGAATTAACGCGAGCGCTGCTGTCCCCGCCGGCGTCGCTAGAGCTGCGATCGTATCGTGACCACCGGTCGAATGAAAATCGGGGGGGGCGTCCACCTGCGCGGACCAATTAGAGTAGAGCACGGGCACCTTCACGACCCGCGTTTAACCGGAACCGCGTTTAAAGGTCCAGCCCAGGCGACCAAAGAAACCTGACCCGCCAGCGACCCAGTGACTTCGTCCCGTGCATTCATCGCAAACTGGTCAACACCCGATCAATCGGGATCGCATGCCGCCGCCTATCCAAGAATACACTTACCTCCTCATAACCGATTTCGCGCAACAAATTCAGGGCCGTCACAAATTTATCCCCGACTCGATCCGGACGATGGGCATCCGCGCCCAAAACTACCGGAATGCCACGCTCATACATCATGGCTAATTGCGCCGGTCCCGGGTTCATCTCCGGAATGGCCTTTAGCAGACCACTCGTATTGAGCTCCATCGCCACACCGGAAGCGGCGATACGATCCAAAGCTTTGGCAATAAACGGCTGAATACGCGGGAAGTGCCATTCCACCGGGCATTCGTTTTTGATCAAATCCGGATGCGATAAGGTGTCGAACAATCCACTCTCCGCCGCCAAGGCCAAATGCTCGTAATAGACCTGTTGATAACTAAATACGTCGCCTGTGTAATACTTTTGCCGATAAAAAGCCATTTGGTAATGCACGCTCCCCAAGACGTGATGCAAAGGTACCCGGCGATGTAGCTTCTCCAGCCAAGGCTCCACCCCGGGTACAAAATCACTTTCCAAACCCAGCCGCACATCCAGGCGGTCCGCGTATGAAACTTTGGCCTGCTCCACCATCGCCACATAGAGACCAAACTCGGCATCAGCCATACGCACGTCAGCCGACCAGTTGTTTGGCAAGGGCGCGTGACAGGTAAAAATAATCCCGCGCAAACCACGCCGCACCGCATGTGCGCAGTATTCCTCCGGCTCTCCAGTCGCGTGTTTGCACAACGGTGTGTGGCAGTGTGATTCGTAAAGTATGGGTGATGCGATGGCAGCGAACATGCTCAGGTATCAAAGATAAAAACTCACCGTGCCCGAACCAGCAAAAGCGCGCGATCATCGTGGCGGGGCGCTAGAGTGCAAAACTGCCTGAGATAGCGATCAAATCGTCGCAAGATCTCCGCGAGGGGTTCGTTTTGATGTCGGCCCAGGGTCTCGACGACTCGATCGCGGCCAAATTCTTCACCCGACACATTACACGCTTCGTTAATTCCATCGGTGTAAAGAGCCAGCAAATCACCAGGGTCGAGCGTCACCCCCCCCTCCTCCAACGTGTCGTCAAAAAGCTCGCCGGGCACCATGCCCAGCGCCATGCCCCCTTCGCCCAGTAACACCGGGGCCCCGCCACCCGCCCGCAGTAGCAAGCCTGCCTCGTGGCCGGCCCGGCAATACCGCAATTCCAGGGTGTCCAAATTTAGAATACCATAGAAGAGCGTGATGTACATACCCGGCGGCATGTCCGGTTGCAGCGCCCGGTTGACCCGCCGGAGCACCGCCGCCGGCGACACCTCTCCCGGCGCGCACAGTCGCAGACTGGCGCGGCATGCCGCCATCATCAATGCCGCCGGCGCACCCTTGCCTGAAACATCCGCGATCAGAAAACCATGATGCTTCCCGTCCACCGGCAATACATCGTAATAGTCGCCGCCCAATTGCTGCGAAGGCTGCGACAGCACCTCGACCTCAATGCGTCCAAGCGACGGAAAGCGGCTGGGAAGAAGATGCTGCTGCACATCCCGCGCCAGCGCCAGTTCACGCTCCTGCGCCACCCGCTGGTTGGCTTCGGCCACCTTGCGCTCGGTGATATCGGTGATCAACCCTTCATGATGCGTCACCTCACCCCGTTCGTTCACACGCACGATAGTGTGGTCATCGACCCACCGGACCGATCCATCCGCACATTGAATACGATACTCCTGGGTGTATTCTTGGTGGCCGGCCGCCGCATGCGCATCCACCTCGGCACCCACCCGTTCACGATCTTCCGGATGGGTGATGTCACGAAAACTGAGCCGACGACTGGTTAAATCCTCCGGGGAATAACCAAATTGACGCAAGCTGGCGGATACGAACTCCACCGGCCAGTTACCTGCCTCCGCCCGCCAAAGGACCACCACCGAGGGCGAACGATCAATAATCCGCGCCATCTCCTCCAATCTGGCCAAGGCCGTGCGCAGTTCCTGCTGTGCATGTCGACGGATGGAAATATCCCGACCAACGCCGAAAAACGCCCGACGCCTGTCGCGGTCACTGTACGCCGAACCTGTGGACGCATGCCATATCCAGCGACCATCCGCATGCCGCACGCGATACTCGATGCCCTCCCCACCTTTTCCCGTCTTCAGTGTACGGGCCAAAAACTGATCCCATAACGGCAAGTCCTCGGGATGCAGATACTCACGAAAAGCTGTGCCGAGCACCTCATCCACCGGATGCCCCAACTTGGCGGTCCATGCTTGTGAAACGAATTTAAACCGACCCTCCGGCGTCAACGCGTAGAGAATCTCGCTGGCAGTCTGGATATAGGTGCGCCACCTCGCCTCAGTCCGTCGTAGTTCATCTTCGGCCAAATGTCGGGCCGTGATATCTTCGAGCATCGCAAAATGATGCGTTATACGACCGTCATTTTCCCGTACCACCACCACGGTCAAAACGCCCCATACCGTGCGTCCATCGGGATGAATGTAGCGTTTTTCCAACGTAAAGTTATCCCGCTTCCCGGAATGGATCTCAGCGTTCAAAACCTCCTGCCGCTTCAAATCTTCGGGGTGTGTTATGCGGTAAACATTATTGATATCTCCGGCCTGCTCGCGCGTGAGCCCGATCAACTCGCAAAAACGTTTGTTCACATGGTTGGTGCCCGGTTTACCGTCCGGCCCGAATTCCCGCCAACTTAGCCCGATCGGCGAATGCTCGAATAAGAGCTGCAACTCCCGGGTCTTTAACGCCAGCTCCCGTTCCATGCTCACCAGCCGGGAAACATCGGTACGAATCGCCAGAAACCCCAACCTGCGCCCGGCCAGACCAAGCAAGGGCAATATTGTCGTCTGCACCCAATACAGCCGTCCGTCTTTGGCCCTATTGCAGATCGCACCACGCCAGATTTCCCCCTCCAGCATGGTTTCCCACATCTTAACATAAAACGAATCCGGATGCTGGCCGGACTTCAGTATCCTGTGCGTCTTGCCGATTACTTCATGTTCGCTGTAACCGGATATTTCGCAAAAGCGTTTGTTAACATACCGGATTACCCCCTCGGCATCCGTGATCGCCACGATGTCATGCTCGTCCAACCCTTGCCGAAGCCAGGAAAGCAACATGGGCTCATAAGCATCAAGAGTGGCATTGAGCAGAGGCGCGGGTAGATTCATGGCGGGGAAGAAAAGCAGGATACGCGAGTAAACCCCCGCGTCGAGCCTCAGCCTTTAACCGCTCCCGCCGTGATGCCGCGCACCAAGTGTCCCTGCAAAAAAACATAGATCGCCAATATCGGCACCGTCACGATCACGATACCCGCAAACAAGCGCGCTTGATCGCCCTGATACTGCGCCGTGATGGCCAGATTAGCCAGGCCGAGTGGCAACGTTTTTTCCGCCCCGCCACCCGTCAGCATGAAGGCGAAAAAATACTCCTTCCAGACCCCGATAAACTGAAAAATCGCCACCGTCACCAAGCCCGGCCGGGCCAAGGGCAGCATCACGCGCCAAAAAGCCTGTGACTCCGAACACCCATCCACGACCGCCGCCTCGTACAGGGCTCGCGGCAAACTTCGAAAGAAACCCGTGAGAATAAAAATCGCGAAGGGCAGGCCGTTAGCCGTGTAAACCAGCACCAGTCCCCAACGCGATTCCAACAGCCCCATTGCCCTCAACTCGAAAAACAAGGGCACCATCGCCAACTGCGCCGGCACCATCAGTCCCGCTAAAAACAACCCATGGGTAAACCGTCCCAGCGGATGATAAAACCGCGCCAGTGCATAGGCCGCCATCGAACCGAAAAGCAGAATCAAAGCGACCGAGCTCGTCGTCACCATCGCCGAATTCAGAAAATACTCGCCCAGCCCCGCATCCCGCCAAGCCCGGCCATACGCCGCGCCATCCACGCCCGCCCACTCCGGCAGCGCCAGCGGATCCTGTGTGATGGCCGCATCATCCTTAAAAGATGAATACGCCACCCACACCATCGGGAAAATGACCCACAACAGATACCCGCCCAGCGCCGAGCCCAGCAGCCAACGCGCCGCGCCTGTTCCGCTGCGAGCCGGTTTCTCACGCAGAGGGTTCATCGCTCCACCGCCTCCTGACGTGTCACTCGCAGCACGGCCAGACTCGCCACCAACACCAAGCCGAACAACACCACCGCGATCGCCGAGGCCCGCCCCGCCTGGAACTCGTTAAAAAGCGCACCCACCATAAAGGTCCCGAGCGTATGCGTTCCCGCCGCCGGATCCTGCGCGGTAAGCAACCAGACCAACTCAAAAGCATTCAACCCGCCGATTACGAGAAACACCGCCGACACCACCAAGACCTCACGGATCAAGGGCACTGTAATGGTGAAAAATTGCCGCGTCGCCGAAGCCCCATCCAGCTCCGCCGCCTCATAAAGCTCCTCTGGCACGCCCTGCATCGCCGCCAGATACAGCACCAGATTAAACCCGCACGCCATCCACAGATAAATCGGCACCAGCGACCAATAAAGATTGGCCTGCGCCAGCCAGGCATAGCCGGCAAAGCCCTTCAACCCCGCCGCCACCAGCGCCGCATTAATAAACCCACTGGTCGGCTCGTAGGCCGCCAGCCAGATCAAAGCCGCGGCGATCCCGCCCAGTAAGTTGGGAAACAACAATACGACCCGAAACACTCCCGCACCCGGCCCTCCGCGATGAATAAACGCCGCCATGCCCAAGGCCACCGGCACCACCACCAAAGGCGGCACCAGCATCAAAAACAGGTTGTTGCCCAACGCGGACCAGAACACATCGCTCTCCAGCAGCAGCCAGCGGAAGTTAAACAAACCCGCCCAACGCATCTCGCCAAAACCATCCCAGCGCACCAAGGACCACCCGAACGCCGCCAAGCCCGGCAACAAAACAAACGCGGCGTAGATACCCAAGGCCGGCCCCACAAACCCCGCCCCGAAATCGTTGCGCAGACGTCCCAGCCGACTCGTCGCCGCACCCGCTTCCTCTTGCGCGCCTTTACGTCGCCGGCGCGGCCAGACCATCCACGCCACCACCGCCGCCACCAAAATCCCCAGCCCGGCAGCCTTTCCCGCGTGACGCACCGTCACATGATCCGGGTCTTGCATCCTCCGTCGCTCGACTTCCGCCGCCGCCTCCAAACGCGTGCCGAACTCCGCCGCTCCGATACGCCCCGTCATTAACTGATATCGCAAATCCGTGAGCGCCTGCGAAAGCGTGGCCTGCGCGGCCGATGCCGCCGCCGGCGCCGCATCGAAGGCCCCCGGACTGCGCTCAAGCAAAGCCGCTGTATCCGCCATGCGCGCCGAATAATCCCCCACCTTTGCCGCCACCAAGGCCACCGGAGCATCCGCCTGACTGGCAAACCGTCGCGCGCGTTCCCGTGAGGTGAGATACCGGAAAAAATCTATCGTCGCCCGTTCCTTCGCCGCATCACCACTCTTGAATAAAAAATAATACCCGCTCTGTGCCTGAACCGTATCCGGTAAACTGATGCCGTCGGCAAAAACCGGCAGATTCATCGCACCCAGCTCAAAATCCGGCGGCAGCTTGCCCCGCATTTCATTGGCAAACCAGGATGCCGAAAGCGTCATCGCCGCCTTGCCCTCGATGAACGTCTGTTGCGCCGCCGTATGTGTCATGCCTTCCCAGCCCCGCACCAGATAACGAGTCGCCACCCGTTGCAGCACCTCCGCCGCCCGCACGAAACGGGGATCCGAACGCGCCCCGGGGGCCAGCGCATGATACGCGTTGTAGCCTTCGTCACCCGCCAGATTGTAAAACGCCGCGCGCAGAATCGCGTCTCCATAACGCATCGTAACTCCCGGCAGAGAAAGCGGAGTCACACCCGCCGCCTGCATCGCATCACAGAGACGGAAAAACTCGTCCCAAGTGCGCGGCACCGACCAGCCGTGCCGCCGGAAGAGCGCTTTATCATAAAAGATAGTCCACACCGCGTGAGCAAACGGCAGGCCATAAACCGCTCCCGCTCCGTTACTACGCCACCGGTCCAGCACCCCGGGCCGGAAGGTATCGCGCCAGCGCGCATCTCCCTCCCAATTCGGTCCGTCCAACTCGGGCGCGAGGTCGAGGATTTTGCCCGCTTCGATCAGGCGGGGATAAAGCAAAACGGCATCCGTCGCATCCGGCGGATCGCCTGCCATTACGCGGATGCGCACCCGATCATTAATGCGCGGGTCGCCATACAGGCGCACTTCCACCCCGGGACGCAGTTTTTCAAACGCCCGCGCCGTCTCCTCAAAAAACTCCGCGCCATAGCCAGCAACCAAAACCGGTATATCCACCACCACGCACGGCCCCGCCACAGCCTTTGCCTCCGTCGTCGCAGTCTGGCCACGCAGCCATCCACAGCACCAACAGCACAGAATAAAACAGATCAGTCGCATGGATGATTTCTGCTCAAACCGTGGCGTCCGCGCCCCAGCTCTCGCAACCCTCAATCCCGCCTCGAAGCAGGCTTTTGGCACCTATCCGGTTTGTGGAGTTATCCCGCCTTTACCTTCCTGCCTGCAACCCGGAGCTCGCGTCATGATTTTGTAACCTCCCCTCCAAGGCTTAAGCTTTCTTCGGCACCAGACCTGCGACATCGCTGACGTCGCTTCGCACCATGTCCGCCGTTTACGCCACCACTCTGGGCCGCAACCGCCATACCTTTGCCTCCCTACGCGAGCTCATGGGCAAGGCCACCCCGCGTCGTTCTGGCGATGAACTCGCCGGTCTGGCCGCCACATCCGCAGAGGAGCGTGCCGCCGCCCAGAGCTGCCTTGCCGACGTCCCGCTCGCCGAGTTTCTACGCACCCCGTTGATACCCTACGAAAGCGATGAGGTTACCCGCCTGATCATCGACACCCATGACCGGCAGGCTTTTGCCCCGGTAGCCAGCCTCACGGTCGGGCAATTTCGCGATTGGTTGCTACGCTACGAAACCGACGATGCCACCCTCGCCGCCCTCGCCCCCGGTCTCACGCCCGAAATGGTCGCGGCCGTCTCCAAACTCATGGGCAACCAGGATCTGATTCTGGTCGCCGCCAAACGCCGGGTGCACACCGCTTTTCGCAATACCCTCGGCATGGCTGGCCGGCTCTCCGTTCGTCTCCAACCCAATCATCCTACCGACGATCCACACGGTATCGCCGCCTCCATCTTGGATGGCCTGCTCTACGGCTGCGGCGATGCCGTCATCGGAATCAATCCCGCCACCGATAGCGTCCTGGCGGTGGAAACCCTGCTGCGCCTGCTCGATGATTTGATCCAGCGCTACGCGATTCCCACCCAGTCCTGTGTGCTCGCGCACATCACGACTACCCTCGAAGCGATGCGACGCGGCGCACCGGTGGACCTGGTTTTTCAATCCATCGCCGGAACCCAGGCCGCCAACCAGAGCTTTGGCGTTTCACTCGCTTTGTTGGCCGAGGCCCAGGCCGCCGCGCTGGAACTTCGTCGGGGCACCGTGGGCGACAACGTCATGTACTTCGAAACCGGGCAGGGCTCCTGCCTCTCAGCCGGAGCGCATCAGGGCGTGGATCAACAAACCTGTGAAGTGCGCGCCTACGCCGTGGCCCGCGCCTTTCGTCCCCTGTTAGTCAATACAGTGGTGGGCTTCATCGGCCCGGAATATCTCTACGACGGCAAACAGATCATTCGCGCCGGTCTGGAAGATCATTTTTGCGGCAAGCTGCTCGGCCTCCCCATGGGCTGTGATATCTGTCATACCAACCACGCCGAGGCCGATCAGGACGATATGGATACGCTGCTCACACTATTGGGCGTGGCCGGCTGTAATTTTATCATGGGCGTGCCCGGTGCCGACGACATCATGCTGGGCTACCAAAGCACCAGCTTCCACGACAGCCATTACCTTCGCCAGGTGCTCGGCTTGCGTCCCGCCCCCGAGTTTGAAGCCTGGCTCGAAGCCATGCGCATCGTTACCGGTGGTCGCCAGCTCCTTCCCGTAACGGCCGATCATACGATACTGGCCCGTATCTAAACGCCTCGCAAAAAACCCTGCGACCGAGTCCCGCCCAAATGTCTTTTTCGCTACCTGCACCTGATGCCGCCCGGGATCCTTGGCTGGCCCTGCAGCGCTTCACCACGGCGCGAATCGCCCTCGGGCGCTCGGGCGGCAGCCAGCGCACGGCTACCGTACTCGCTTTCAGAGCGGCCCACGCGCGAGCACGCGATGCGGTGCAGGCTTCATTTTCCCCTACCACTCTTTGCGCTCAACTTGACGCTGCAAAGCTCCCCAACCTGGTCCTGAAATCCGCCGTAACTGACCGCCAAACCTACCTGCTGCGCCCGGACTTGGGCCGTAAGCTCTGCGCCGAATCACAGCGAAGCCTCGCGGACATAGCCGCTGCGCCGGATTATACCGCACCCGATATCGTCTTGATGATTTCGGACGGGCTCGCCGCCCAGGCAGCCGAAAACTACGCCCTCCCTACCTTGATCCCCTTGACCGAGGCCTTGCGCTCCTCCGGCTGGCGTATAGGTCCCGTGTGCATCGTCCCTTTCGCCAGAGTAAAAATCCAAGATGAAATCGGTGCTCTTCTGCGCGCGCGCTTTACGCTGCTCTTACTAGGCGAACGCCCCGGTCTAGGCTCACCGGATAGTCTCGGCGCTTACTTTACCGCGCGGCCAGCGGCGGAACGCACGGATGCCGACCGCAACTGCGTTTCTAATATTCGTGCCGCAGGATTATCGCCCGATCTCGCCGCGCGCAAACTCGCCTGGCTGCTCAATACTTCCCGGGAAACCGGTCAAAGCGGTGTCGCGCTCAAAGATACGCAACCCACAGAGGCCATCTCACCTCTCTAAATCGCTCTAATCCGCAGCAAACCATCAACGCCACCAGCCTTGCCTTGTTTTAACCAGCACGCTTGCGTGCCCCCTTATGTTTCAGGTCACATTTTCCGCCCAATCCTTGGGAGAGCTTAAAAAGCTCGATCCTTTGGCGCAGATGTCCGCCTTCGAACCGCTTGGTCATTTAAAACAAGAGGAACTTCTCCATCCTCGCGAGCCCTTGGGCCGTTTCGTCCGTGCAGGTAAGACACTCTACCGTCTGCGTGCCGGTGAGCTGCGCTTTTATTTCGAACTGCGTGGTGAAGCGGAGCTTCACGTGCTGTATATTTTGCACCATCATTCTCTGGAGGACTTTCTTCTTAGAAATCGTTTGCCCGTCAGCGAAGGGCAGTTGGTCGAGCAACATTCCAAATTCTGGAAATATCTAGAAACCCTTACCAAGTAAGCGTTTTCATTAGCAGTTATGCTCAGTTTCACATCCTTCTAAAATCACATGCCCGCTTCGCAACGTCCGCCCTTGTTAGACGATGATTACGAGCCACCGCTCGATACGGCTACCGCCAGCCGGATTTACTTTCTGCCCAACTTGATGACCGCGGGTAATCTGTTCTGCGGGTTCGTTGCTGTTATCATGTGTATCCAAGCACATTATGCGATGCGTGGTTCAGATATGATCACAGCGGAGGCGGCGGATCTTTTTCGTCGTGCGGTGTGGTTGATATTTGGAGCCATGGCGTTTGATGCCTTGGATGGCAGACTCGCTCGCATGGGCGGCAAAGAATCCCTCTTCGGAGCTGAGTTTGATTCCCTAGCCGACATCGTTTCCTTCGGTCTGGCGCCAGCCTTGATGGTGTTTTTCCTGATTCTGTCACCGACCCAAGGCTATCCGCATTTTCGGGAAATTGGGTGGCTTTTAGGTTTCATCTATTTGCTCTGCGCAGCGATCCGTCTCGCGCGTTTTAATGTCATTACCCACCCCTTGCTTCAAAAACCAGGCGTGCGTTCCAACAAGGATTTCCTGGGCTTACCCGTCCCTGCCGCCGCCGGAACGGTGGCCGCCTTGGTTTTATTTTTGCTTAATCTAGCCGAACACGAACGGGATCTACAGCGCTGGGCCTTGGTTTTACCGGTTCTAATGCTTTTGATCGCTTTTTTGATGGTCAGCACCGTGCGCTACCCGAGTGGCAAACAGATCGACATGCAGACGAAAACAAAACTGACCACTTTGATCCTTTATGTCGTTTGTGGAGCCGCAGCCGTAGTTTACAAAGAATTCGGAATCCTTGCGTGCTGCCTTGGTTACATTTTTTACGGTTTGTTTCGGCATTTTCGCAGACCTGCGTCAGTCACGGTAAATCCGTCGGATAATTCCCACCCTGACGATAAATCACCGCTGTGAATCGTTCGGTGAGTAAGTTTTCTTTGAACGACCAATAAGCTGAAGCTTGGGCACAAGACCCGCCTTGCCGGTTGGAAACCAAACTTTATTCGCCTCGAATTTGACCCCGATTCTGAGAGGTAAACGAAGCCGGTTGTTTGAGTTATTCACCGCCTTTATGAAGATGACTGACTTATATCTAAAGAGATAGAATACAGTAGAGTTTGTGCCCAACTGGCTTTTGTTCTTCGTGCTCCGCAATTTTACCCTTCCACTCGTTCGCCCGCCTTGCTCTTTCCTTCCAAGCCTTTTCTCTCCTTCAGTTTTACCGGCTCAACCCTGCCCACCCAAACGCCTCCGCACCTCCCATGAAATTTAAGATCAATCGCGATCACTTTAGCCACGGCCTCGCCCAGGTGCTCAATGTTGTCGGCTCCAAGGCCACGATGCCCATTCTCAGCAACGTGCTCATCGAGGCGGAAAAAGACTGCATCACCCTGACCACTACAAATCTTGATCTGGGTATTCGCGCAAAGATCAAAGCCGAGGTTAAGGAAACGGGTTCGGTTACTTTGCCTGTTAAACGACTGGCTGGAATCGTGCGCGAATTGCCGCAGATCGACGTTTCTTTTGACGCAGCGCCTAATCACCAGGTGAAGCTTTCTTCCGGAGGCTCCATTTTTAAGATTATGGGTATAGGTAAAGAAGAGTTCCCGCCCCTGCCCGATTTTGGCGACGACAAGACCTTCACCTTGGACCAAGCCGAACTCATCGGCATGTTAAAGAGCGTCTCATACGCCCAATCCACCGACGAAACCCGTTACATTCTGAATGGCGTGTATTTTAATTTCCGCGACGGTAAGTTGTCTCTTGTCGCCACTGATGGACGGCGCCTCGCATTGGTAAGCAAAGAAATTGAAGTTCCCGCCGAAAAAGCCGGTTCCATCATTCTTCCGGCCAAAACCGTTAATGAGCTGCTTCGCATGTTGGATAAGGGAGAGAAACTCAAAGTTTCGTTCAACGAACGCAGGGCTTCTTTCCAAATCAATGCGGATAATCCTGAAACCGGCTTGGTTGAGTCCGTTTACCTTTATAGCAAAGTGGTCGAAGGTAACTACCCTAATTATCAACAAGTTATTCCAAAAGAGACCCACCAGCGCATTAAGTTGGAGCGCGAATTGTTCGTCGAGTGTGTGCATCGCGCGGCGCTTGTTTGTTCAGACAAGAGCAACTCGGTAAAACTCAAGCTCACCAGTAACCATTTGGAAGTTATCGCTAGCAGCCCGGATTTCGGCGAGGCACACGAGACGATGGCTATCGCTTACAGTGGCCCGGATCTACAGGTAGCCTTTAATCCTCAATTCATCATCGATCCTCTACGTGCGCTTACGAAGGACGAAATCTACTTTGAAATTAAAGACGAAGTTAGCCCCGGCGTTCTAAAAACCGATGCGAACTTCCTCTGCGTGGTGATGCCGGTGCGTATTAACTAACCGCAAATCTTCAGTAAGTTTTTATCCAACGAGAAATCATTAGGCCGGGCCAAAACCCTCTGGTTTGGCCCGGCATTTTTTTCTGAATACACACGCATGCAGCCCGTATTTATTCTGATTCCCGCGATGTTGCTTTCGCTGGTGCTGCTGAAACTTCATCAACACTTTGGTTCTCCGTGGCTGGCGATGATCAATCGCTGGCTGCGTTGTTTGGTCATGGCGGGAAGTCTGGCTATGCTATCCCAACACTTTGACTTGGACGGGGCGCGCCCCTTTTGGGCATTGTTTGTGGTATTTTTGCTTTTCTGGATACTGCTAGATGGCGTTTATCGGTGGCTGGCTATTCATGCCATGAGTGTGAGTCCTTTGCCCCTGTTTCCCCGCTTCACAGAAAACAAGGCCGGAGATGAATGGCCGGTACAGCGCCGGTTTCTGACTTTGCGCGACCAGTTGCGGACCGCGGGTTTTAAACAAGTGCAGGCGCTGCGCTCCGAAGTCGCACCGGGGATTTATGTGCGGGTCTCGATTTACCATGACGCAAATCAACAAACGCGTTTGCAGGTAAGCTTTCTACCGCAACCCGGAGCGGGCGTGTTGTCCTGTTTGCAATTCTCGAGCTGCACCACGGACGGACGGCGTTTGGTGACGGATAATCACCACCTGCCCTTTGCAGGCTTTTATCCGGAGACCTGGCGGGTGGAGCGCAAGCCGCGCACGCGTCGCTTTAAGACCCTTTTGGCACACCATCGAGCCCGAGCCTTTGCCGTCGGCGAAAAGCTGGTTCCTTGGGCAAGCGTGCCTTTGGCGGATCTTAATGCGCAGCAAACGGAGCTGGAACGACTCAACACCGACCTAGGCTTTTTACTGCCCGCAACCTTACATGAAGAGCACGGCCGTATCAGTCATGAAGGTCGGTATCGCGTGTGGAAAGAAATGCTGTCGCTCGATTATCTGGGCCGGGCGATGCGCTACGAGTGATTAGATCGCGCAGTGATGTCCGGTTAAACCACCGCTCCAAAGAGAAAGTAACCAATCACCGCTGCGATGTAGGCCGAGAGACCGGCGAGTAACAGGCAGAGCTCGATAAAAAACAACCGGGCCTTGCGGTCGCGGTAACACACGATTTGAGCCAGAAGCGCTTCATCGTTCGCACCGGCTGGCAGGCGAAACTGGGTAACCCAGCGAATACGCAAAGAGCCACCTAGAATCAGGAGCATGGAAGCCAGCACAAACGCCAGACCCCCGGCCATGGCGTAACGCTGAAAAGCGCCCGCCGCCGCGATGCGCGGTCCGGAAAATCCGGTGATAGTCAGCGCCAGAGTGGAAACCGTGAGCAGGAGTTGGGCGCGGGTTTGCAGCACGTTAAATTGCTGCATCAGTAATTTGAGCCCGCCGGCGAGGTCGCGGCCCAGCATCAGCAGGTGGCGCGCTTCCTCATGGTGTATCGGGCGGGGATTTTCGGGCGCTGGGGTCGTCATGGCTTTGGTCGTCTGATGGCAGGAAAGTGCCGGTTTAATGGCCGAGAGGAGGGGTGCCAGGGTTTGTGGTGCTGACGGCGATACGGATGCTTTGCAGGTTTTCGCGGACCAGCGCGCCCATGGATTCACAGGCGAGGTACTCTTTGCGGCGGTAGTGTTCGGCTAACGACTGCCGCAGTTGATGCACATGAGCCAGAGGCGCGAGGGTTTCGCACGACATGGCCTTGAGCAACAGACCGAGGCGATCCTCGATAATCGTCGCCCGCTGAAGCATAAGAACCTGCTCTTCGCGCTGATATTGGCGCGCCGTCTCTATGCGCAGGTGTTTGGTGCAAAACAAAGCCAGCGGGGCGTTGTCCTTGAAGAATTGCGGGCGGTAAAGATTCAGACGTCCCTCGTAGCTTTGCTGGTCAAAATCCATCGCGCGCACCCGGATCTGCGCACCCTCGAAATCGGGGGTCACCACGACCACAAAGTTATAGGCGCGCATATCACCAAGCAGACGAACGAAGCAGCGTTCGTTGAATTTCACCAATTCCTTGGCTAGTCGTATCGGTCGTATCTCCGGGCTTTCCAGCCAGCGGTCGATGAATTCGTTGCCCGGTATGCCCGCGATATGTTCTTCAACCAAGGTGCCGCCGCAGGTGACGTAGTTCAAGCGGTTGGGTGAAAGCAGATGCTCCAGCTCCAAACCGTAGACTCGGGATGCGTCGCCGCGTTTTACGTAAAAGTGGTCGGGATTGTCGTTGTAGGCGTTTACGATACGCACGCGAAACGGAGCCGAATTCCCGAAGGCGCAGAAATCGATGCGGTCCACATAAAGATGCTGCATCACCGAAAGATCACCATCCACACGCAGGATGGCGTATACGCGTTTCAGATCTTCGTGGAGCGACTGCATGTCCAACCGGTCGTAGAAAACACTTTCCCAAAGGGTAGGGCGGCCCCGGCGATCAGTGAGCGGCACGCTGTCCGCGAAACTTCGTAGACGCTCGTAGGTCACCGGCAGCTCGCGCTCACGCCGGATGCGCAGCAGGTAAGTGCGCAAGGCTTCACCGACCGGAAAAGAGGGTTTCTTCTGTTGCTGGCGAGGGGCGGTGGACGATTCGCGTTCTTCGAGCATCTGCGGTTTACCTTGGCGTCGATGCGCGTGTGACGAAAGACCAAAGACGCGCCCCGGGGTCCTTTAAAACCGCACAAAACCGCTCCATGAGTTTTCTTTAAGGTCCTTATGAGCACGTTTGCGGCAAATTGAGTTGGCCCCCGCCGCTCCTGCGCCTACCGCTTGTTACTTTACCTTTCCACCATGCCAAAGACGCACTCCGACATCGGACTCATCGGCCTCGCCGTGATGGGTCAGAACCTCGCCCTCAACATCGCCGATCACGGCTTCCAAATCTCGGTTTACAACCGCACGGTCGAAAAGACCGAAAAGTTTGCCGCCGAAAACCCCTCCACCCCCGGTGGCCTCATCGGGACCAAGACCCTCGAGGAGTTCGTCCAGTCCATTGCCCTGCCCCGTAAAATCGTCATCCTCGTCCAAGCCGGCAAGGCCACCGACGCGGTGATCGACGGGCTCCTGCCCCTTCTCGCCCCCAACGACATCATCATCGACGGCGGCAACGCGCTCTGGACCGACACCATCCGCCGCGAAAAAGCGCTTAAAGAAAAAGGCTTCCGCTTCATCGGTTCCGGCGTGTCCGGCGGCGAAGAGGGTGCGCGTTTCGGCCCCTCCCTGATGCCCGGTGGCGACAAGGCCGCGTTCAAGGAGCTGGAGCCCATCTGGAAGGCCATCGCCGCCAAGGTGGACAAAAAGACCGGCAAGCCCCTCACCGGTGCCAAGCCCGGCAAGCCCGTCAAGGGTGGCGTTCCCTGCACCGTTTACATCGGTGAAAACGGTGCCGGCCACTACGTGAAGATGGTCCATAACGGCATCGAATACGGCGACATGCAGATGATCTGTGAGGCCTACTCTCTCATGCAGGGTCTGCTCGGTCTCAAACCCGCCGAAATGGGCGAGATTTTCAGCACTTGGAACGAAGGCGCACTCGACAGCTTCCTGATCGAAATCACCGCCGATATCCTCAAACAGAAAGACCCCGTCACCAAGAAGCCCTTTGTCGACGTGGTGCTCGATACCGCCGGTCAAAAAGGCACGGGCAAATGGACTTCGGTCAACGCCCTCGACATGGGTGTTCCCGCTCCGACCATCGCCGAGTCCGTCTTCGCCCGCTGCATTTCCGCGATCAAGGAAGAGCGCGTCGCCGCAGCTAAAGTGCTCAAGGGTCCCAAGATCACCAAGGTCTCCCCAGCCAAGAAAAAGGCCCTCGTCGAAGCGATTCACGACGCCCTCTACTGCTCCAAGATTTGCTCCTACGCCCAGGGCTTCCAGCTCATGCGCACCGCCCAGGGCGAATACGGCTGGAAACTCAACTTCGGCCAGATCGCCCAGATCTTCCGCGGTGGTTGCATCATCCGCGCCGCCTTCCTGCAAAAGATCACCGAGGCTTACGCCCGCAACCCCAAGCTCGCGAACCTCCTGCTCGATGAGTATTTCAACAAGACCATCCAGAAGGCCCAGGCCAACTGGCGCAAGGTCGTGAGCCTCGCGGTGGAAAACGGTATCAGCGTGCCCACGTTTGCGTCCGCCCTAAGCTACTACGACGCCTACCGTTCCGCCCGCCTGCCGGCCAATCTGCTTCAGGCCCAGCGCGATTACTTCGGTGCCCACACCTACGAGCGTGTCGACCAGCCCCGCGGAAAGTTCTTCCACATCGACTGGCCCGAGGCCAACCGTCCCCAACTCGACGTTTAAAGTCGTCGGATAATCGTCCTGTCTAAGGAACGACTATTTTCATTGCCGCGCCCATTCAGGGCGCGGCTTTTTTACGTTAACGCATCCGGTTTTTCACGACCGATCGGGTGGATTACTGGGCCGTCCAACCACCATCCACGGTCAGAACGGTGCCGGTGATGAAGGCGTTTTCGAGCAACGCGACCACGGCTAAAGCAGCCTCTTCCGTCGTGCCCACGCGCCCGACTGGATGCGCCCCGGCCAGCCAGTCACGCTGTGGATTATCTGTTTTGGACTCTCCTACGAAACGGTCCAACATCGGAGTCTGGATACCGCCGAAAGCGACCGCGTTCACCCGCACGCCCCGTTTGGCTAATTCCAGGGCCGCTGAACGAGTGAGCCCGTTCACCGCATGCTTGGAGGCGACATAGAGACCGAAGCCGGGCATGCCCACCTGTCCGGCAATCGAAGAGGTATTCACAATAGCACCACCGTTTTTTACGATCTCGGGAATCTCGTGCTTCATGCTCATCAACACTCCAAACACATTGATATCGAAGGTGTGCCGGTAGTTTTCCTCGGTCTGTTGTTCGGTCGTCAGGCCAGGCGTGCCTTCGACTCCAGCATTGTTGAACGCGTAATCGAGGCGGCCGTAAGTGCGGATAGTAAAGTCCACCAGGGCCTTCACCTCGGCCTCCTTGCTGGTATCCGCTTTGAAGAAAGCCGCGATACCACCGGCATCTTGGATACCTTTGACCACGGCTTCGCCTTCGGGAGTGCGGCGACCCGAGACTACGACCTTGGCGCGCCTGGCCGCGAGTTCATGGGCTACTGCGGCGCCGATGCCACTGGTAGCACCGGTGATGAGAACGACTTTATCTTGGAATGGAGTATTCATGATAAGAAAGGGTCGTTTTGTTAAGACGGTTAATTCGTAAGACTGAAAGACCTTACCACAGCTCGTGCAGCGTTGCCCGATACCACCTTGCTAGCCCAAGCCATGCTTCCCATGAATTCAACGCCCTGCACCGTATCATGATACCCTTAAAGACAGCATCGGTCGGCGTTTTAAGTGCACTGCTGGCTAGCACGGCTACTTACTGGCTGCTCGATAGTTATCGAGCGGGGAACACATCTGCGATGCAACCTGTAGTGATAAAGGAATACTTGCCCGCACCTCCGCCATCCGTGGCTCCCGCAACGCCGGCCGAGTTGCTCCAACTGGCTGAGCTCACCCGAAAAAATGCCGAGTTGATGGCCCAGTTGGCCGACGAACGGGCACGCGTTGCCAACGCCAATCTCACTTTGACCAAAACACGTGAGGATCTGGACGAATTGCGCCGACCGATGATGAGCGACCTGATCAGCTCCACTTTACGGGCTGAGCTAAAGTCGGGCGAGACGGTGGTCACCGGTGGCTACCAGTTACCCAACGGAAGCCGTCTCTACGCCTTTGCTTCGCCTCACGTTTTCACGGAGGAAGGGGTGGAGATGGTTAAAATCGGCGGCAAGTTTTTGGTTCTATCCGAAGAGGCGAGTATCGCCGTAGGCCTGCGGAATCTGGATACTAATGCCGCCAACACGCTCCAGCATGGCGAGGTCTGGGCGGCAGGTGAAGAAGCCGCCGTACTTAAACAGCTCGAAACCATGGGCGGAGTGGATGTGCTAAACACTCCGCCGATTTCGCTACGGTCCGGGACCAGCTCGGTGATCGAGATGGGTGATATGAGACTAAAACTCACTCCCATCCTTAGCTCTGGATCAGAAAATCTGGATTTTGAACTCAGGCTGGAACAGCCCCAGCCTAAGTCATCTGACAAAGAAACTCCGGTGCGATGATCGTTGGTTCAGCTGTGCGCAGCCGTTTGGGCTTCGGCTTTCTTCGGGAAAGCCAAAGACCAGGCAACCGACAAGGCCAGCAGAACTCCGATGATGCCGAGGGACCAAGTGATGGGGAACTTGCCGCCGAAGGCGTGATTTAGGTAAACCATTTTCAGACCCACGAAGGCGAGGATGAGACCCAGTCCGAATTTAAGCGCCCAGAACTTGTGCATGACACCCGCCAGGAGGAAAAACAAGGCACGCAGACCCAGAATAGCGAAGACGTTGGAGGTGAAAACAATCAGCGGCTCCTTGGTGATGGCGAAAATCGCCGGCACCGAATCCACCGCGAAGACGATGTCCGTCACTTCGATGAAGACCAAGCACACGAACAAGGGCGTGGCGTGGAGCACACCGCTTTTGCGCAGGAAAAACTTGTCGCCGTCCAAAGTGGGTGTGATGGGCAAAAACTTCTTCAACAGACGAATGATCGGGTTTTTCTCCGGTTCGATGGGCTTTTCCGGGGCGAACAGGATCTTGATACCGGTCAGGATCAGGAAGATGCCGAAGATCCAGATGACCCACTCATACTGCATGAGTACGGAGCCAAGGGAGATAAAGATTATGCGGAAAAACAACGCGCCCAAAATACCGTAAAAGAGTACGCGATGTTGGTACTTGGCCGGAATAGCGAAGTAGGAAAACACCACCACAAATACGAAGATGTTATCCACCGAGAGGGCCTTCTCGACTACGAAGCCGGTCAAAAATTCGAGCGCTGACTGGTTGGCCAGACGCGTAGCTTCTGCCGCTATGGCTGCTGTCCCCGTCACGCCGTTTGCCGCCAAGGCTTCAAGCAAGGGCGGATACTGGGGGAATTTCCACAGCGAGTATTGCCAGAACCCGTAGGCGAAGATCATCGCCAGGGAAATCCAGGCCACGCTCCAGCCGGCGGCCTCCTTGACCGTCACGACATGGGCGTCGCGGTGAAACACGCCCAGATCGAGCGCGAGCATGCCGAGCACGAACAACGTGAAGAGGCTGTAGAGCCACCAGTAGTCGGCGATGGGGAAGAGCATTAGGTTTTGCATATATTTAGAAATATGGCCCGAGGGCGGTTTGTAAGTGAATGGTTTCGGACCTCGCATACAAGGCCGGTGCTCAGGTTTGGAAACGAAGCCGGCAAATTCCAGTCTATTACAACTCCCGTTTGCGCCGGTCGCGGTCGAGACGCAGGGTGCGGCATGGATACACGCTGGTTTCTGGCTCAATTCGCCGTTTCTTCCGCTCTGGCTGGTTTGTGCTGGACCGTTCAGCTCGGGATTTATCCCCGCTTCGAGAGTGTGCTGGCGGAAGGTGGCGCGGCGGTTTTCCAGAGCTTTCATGCTGCTTACACTCGGAGTATGGGCCTCGTCGCCGCCCCGTTGATGCTGGTCGAGGCGGCGCTTGCAGCGCTTTGGTTTCGCGCCGGATTTACCGTCGAGGCGATGGCGGGACTGGTCATGGTGGGACTTGTCTGGGGGCTCACCTTCGGCCTGATCGTGCCCGTGCATGCCCGGCTCCAGCGCGCGCCGTCCCAAGCCGATGCCCGTCTGGTGACGCTGCTCAACTGGCCGCGCACCGTGCTCTGGACCGCGCGCGCGGGCTTGCTGGGCTGGGTGACGGCGGCTCTGCTTTCGCACCGCTAAACTCGCGCCCATGTCCTCGACCTCCCTTGCCGCCACCACTCCGCTTCTTACGCTCGTCGTGCTCGCCGCCGGCATGGGCTCGCGCTACGGCGGGCTCAAGCAGATCGACCCGATGGGGCCATCGGGGGAGACCGTGCTCGACTATACCGTGCACGACGCATTGCGGGCGGGTTTTGGCCGCGTGCTCTTTATCATCCGACGCGACTTCGCCGACGCGTTTCGAGCCAGCGTGGGCGAACGCTTCGCCGGCCGCGTGCAGGTGGACTACGCCTTTCAGGAGCTGAACGATTTGCCCGTCGGTGGCGTCTTGCCCGTCGAGCGGGTAAAGCCCTGGGGCACCGGTCACGCCTTGTGGTGCGCCCGGGCCGCGTTGAACGGCCCTTTCTCGGTGGTTAACGCGGACGATTTTTACGGCGCGCAATCGCTGGTCGCGCTGGCCGCGTTTTTACGCGGTCAGTCCGGCGGGGTAGGGGTCGTGCCGATTTATGCGATGGTGGGTTTTCCGCTGGGCAACACCCTCTCCGAGCATGGCGCGGTCTCGCGCGGGGTCTGCACCGTGACGGCGGACGGCGCGCTGCGCGACATCGAGGAGCACACCGGCATCCTTGCCGCCGAGGTGGGTGAGGGGCGGCGCTACGATCCGGCCACGCCGGTTTCGATGAATTGCTGGGGCTTTACGCCGGAGTTTTTACCCCAGTTGGATGCAGGCTGGCGGGCGTTTTTCGCCGCGCGCGGCGGCGAGGAAAAAGCCGAGTTCTACCTGCCCGCCGCCGTGAATGCGCTGGTGCAGGCGGGCACGGCGCAGGTGCGGGTGCTGCCCACCGCCGATCACTGGTTCGGCGTCACCTACCGCGAGGATAAACCCCGCGTGCAGGCCGCGCTCGCAGATCTGGTGGCGCGTGGCGTCTATCCCTCGCCTTTACGATAAACCGCTCGCCCGTCCCGCCGTTTTCGCTCCCGTTTCTCTCATGCGTTTTTCCCGAGCCGAAGCCGATGTGTTTACGCCCGATGGGGCCTCGCCTGAGGCCGCGTTGGCGCGGGTTACCCACCTTTGCGTGGCGGCGCACCAGGACGACATCGAGATTCTAGCCCACGACGGCATCTGCGATTGTCTCGACCAGCCGGACCGCAAGGCCTTCGGCGGCGTGGTGGTGACCAACGGCGCCGGTTCTCCCCGCTCCGGCCCGTATGCGCAATTTAGTGACGAGGAGATGCAGGCGGTGCGCCGCGAGGAGCAGCGCGCGGCGGCCCGGCTGGGGGGCTACGCGATCCAGTTTCAGCTCGCCCATCCCAGCGCCGATGTGAAAACGCCCGGCCACGCCGGCGTAGCGTCGGATTTGGCGGCGATTTTCGCGGGGTGCTCGCCCGAGGTGGTTTACCTGCACCAACCGGCGGACAAGCACGATACCCACGTGGCGGTTTTCCTTCGCTGCCTGGAGGCGCTGCGTGCCTTGCCGCCGGAGCGCCGCCCCAGCCGGGTGCTGGGCGCGGAGGTGTGGCGCGATCTGGACTGGATGGTGGATGCGGACAAAGTCGCCTTGGACAGCGGACGGCGTCCCCGGCTGGCGACGGAGTTATTGGCGGCCTTTGATTCGCAAATCAGCGGGGGTAAACGCTACGACCTCGCCGCGCAGGGACGGCGACTGGCGCACGCGACCTTTCACACCTCGCACGCCACCGACCGGCTGGCGGGCATCACTTGGGCGATGGATCTAACCCCTTTGGTCAAGGACCCGGCACTCGACGTGGCCGATTATACCCTAGCGTATGTGGATCGCCTGCGCGCAGACATAGCGGCGAGGCTTGCGCGGTTTCGGTGAGATTTTCGAACCCAAGGTTCTCATCCCGTGAGGTTGGGTATTCGCTTCACGACGTGGTGGGCCCACTGGGATTGGTGGCCTGCGGCCATCGCTGCGCGACCGCGCTAAAGCGCGTCCCATCTCCGCTACGCTCCGTCGAACCCAAGGGTTCTCATCCCAGGGGTGTTTGGGTATTCGCTTCGCGAAGTGGTGGGCCCACTGGGATTCGAACCCAGCACCAAGGGATTATGAGTCCCCTGCTCTGACCATTGAGCTATAGGCCCCAAACACGGGCGAAACTTCGGCGACAGCGGGCGTGCGGGTCGAGCCTTTTGCGCGGCGGAGTTCTATCGTCCGCGTATTAGCGCACTTTAAAACGGGCTGGCTTTAGCTCCGGTAGAAAAACGCTGCCGAAAAAATACCCGCAGCTCGAATTCGTGAAATGGCATCTTTGTAACGCCCCACTTCATTTCAGGACTCATTGTCTCTATGGCTCCTGAAACACACGGGCTTTTTTGAAACCGCCTAGAGCGGCATTGTAACTGCTCGGCAAGTCCTCGGCGCTCCACTGCGTACCTGCATCATTCAATCCCGTTACTGAAATCCATCCGCTCTGCCTGCAGCACCAATTCACCTAAGCGTCGCCCCCGCCACCACGCCTTAATTACTTAATCCGCAATCACCTTGCATTTTCCTGCGCCAACGAGACAGAAAACCAGCGGACACAAAATCGGAAAAAACCGCTAAAGCGTCCCACCTCATACCTTTTTAATAACTCATGAATTTCTATAATCTGATCGTTCGAAGCCTTTTAACCGTCTTCGGCGCGCTCGCGTTTCTGACCGCCGTCGGGCTGCGCGCGCAGAGTAATTATGCCACGCCGTATGCGTTTGCGGGGCTGGCCGGGTCGAGCTTGGGGGCCTCGGGGAGCACCGACGGCACGGGAAGCGCCGCGCGGTTTAACGGTCCGTTCGGAGCGGCGGTGGACAGCAGCGGGAACGTGTATGTGGCGGATACGTATAACCACACGATCCGTAAGATCACGAGTGGCGGGGTGGTGACGACGCTGGCGGGAACGGCGGGCAGTCAGGGTTCGACCGACGGCACAGGCAGCGCCGCGCGGTTTTATTTTCCTCGAGGAGTTGCCGTGGACGGAAACGGGAACGTGTATGTGGCGGATCATTTTAACCAGACGATCCGTAAGATCACGAGTGGCGGGGTGGTGACGACGCTGGCCGGAATGACGGGCGGCCAGGGTTCGACCGACGGCACGGGCAGTGCCGCGCGGTTTTACGGTCCCGCCGGAGTGGCGGTGGATGGGAGTGGGAACGTGTATGTGGCGGATTCTTTTAACAATACGGTCCGAAAGATCACGAGTGGCGGGGTGGTGACGACGCT
>JAIXRU010000323.1 GCA_027485045.1 Opitutaceae bacterium
TCCCCATGTCCAACGCCTACCAATGCGAATACTGCGGCCACGCCGCTTCCACGATACAAAGTCTCACCGGCTCCACTTGCCAGCGCCACCCTGCCGGTCCCGGCCGAGGTGAACACAAGCTCTACGAAGGCCCGGTCGCCTCCCGCTATGCCTGCAAATACTGCGGCCAAAGCTACACCTCACTCCAAAGCCTTACCGGCTCTACCTGTCAGCGTCATCCCGATGGACCGGGCCGTGGTCGCCACGCGCCCGCGCTCCGCGCCTGATGCGGCGACCGGGTGCTGCCCCATCTGCTACGCTAAACTATGCAAGACACCTTTACCGCCCTCGACTTTGAAACCGCGAATTACCGCCGCCATAGCGTATGCCAAATCGGGTTGGTGCGCTTTGAGCGCGGGGTGATTGTGCGTGAAATTTCCCGTCTCGTTCGTCCGCCTGAAAATTGGTTTCGCGACGACTTTACCGCTATTCACGGGATCCACGCTCGAAGCGTGGCCGATGCTCCCGATTTCGCCGACCTCTGGCCGGAGGTGCTGCCTTGGATCGTCGGCCAAACCGTAGTGGCGCACAATGGCCCCGCCTTCGACTTTAGCGTGCTTCGCCATGTGCTTACACACTACGGCCTGCCAACGCCGGATTTTATCGGGGTCTGCACCCTGCGAATCTATCGCCGCGGTCTGGCCGAACTTTGCGCCGAGCACGGAATCGCCCTCGACCACCACGACGCCCTTTCCGACTCCCGCGCCTGATTTACCTTCGCTTTTTAAGGATAGCGTAATTTACGATATCCGTCCAATCGGTCATGGGGCTTTTGCGTTAATCCAAGGTGACCTCACCCTCTATGAAAATTGTCATTTTAAGTGGCGCAGGAATCAGCGCGCCCAGTGGAGTAGCCACCTTTCGCGATGCTAACGGCCTTTGGTCCGGTCACCGTGTTGAAGAAGTCGCCAGCCCGGAAGGTTGGCGAGCAAACCCCTCGCTGGTTCTGGATTTTTACAATGCCAGACGCACGCAACTCAACGAGGTAAAACCCAACGCCGCCCACCTTGCTATTGCTAAGTGGCAAACCCGTCATGAGGTCCGCGTAGTTACACAAAATGTGGACGATCTCCACGAGCGGGCAGGTTCTTTGACGGTTCGGCACCTGCACGGGCGTTTGACCGAAGCACGAAGCAGCACGCACTCCCCGGCCTATATTATGGATATCGGGTATAAGCCAATCCACCTAGGCGACAAGTGCCCAAAAGGTAGCCAGTTGCGCCCGAATATAGTCTGGTTTGGTGAAGATGTTCCCGAAATCATCCCCGCTGCTCAAGACGTTGAGTGGGCGGATGTAGTCATTGTGGTGGGCACGTCCTTGCAGGTTTATCCCGCCGCCGGATTGACCGAGTATGCCCGCCCTGGCGCCCACTGCGTTCTAGTGGATGTAAACCCGGGTAAAGTCCCACCGGGGTTTAAAGTGGTCACCGCCTCAGCCGACCAAGGCATCCCCCGCCTCACCGCCTGGCTGGATACTCTACAGCCACTCACCTAATAAAATTAAACGAAAAGAAGCAGCAGTTTTACGACGTATTTTTAAGCCTGAATGAAATCTCCCCAAGTTTTCTGGGGCCACCACCCACATTTGTCCGACCCCTGGCCCCATAGTGGGGGAGTCCTCGCAGACTCCTCTTCTTCGCCATGTCTTCTTTATCTTTCTGCGCGCCCTCCTCCCTCAGCGCTCGACTGCCCTCCCTCCTAACCAACGGCCTTTGCCTGGTCTTGCCGGGCCTCATGATGCCCGTGCCCATCCCTATCCACGAGTGCATGATTCTTCGGGATGGCCGTTTACTTTGGGGCACCTTCGCCTCGCCGTTTGGCCCCTCACGGCCTTGTATCGGGCAGATTCCCTTCGCCGGCTGGCGCAGCCTTTTCCCCGAAGACCAGGGGCTAGAACTTCTCGATCCCGAGGGGCACGTCATCGCCACCTTCATTCCTCATTCCGCCCTACCTCTATCGCAAAGCCGGGCATCTCGCCTGCGTAGTGAGCACATCCGCCACCGTCAGCGCGCCGCCGATGATCCCGCTTATGCCAGTCGCTGGGCACGCCAATTTCGCGCCGCGCTGGAGTCCACCCCGCCACAAACCACTCAAGCTTAACCTGCGTGTTTGCTCGCAAGGCCCGTCGCCCAAGCGCTATCAACTTTTACTCATGCCCGCCGCCCGAAAAAAAGCCGCGCCTGCACAGAAATCCGCGCCTGTCCGCGCCTCCGGGAACCGTCCGGCAGCGGTGCGCATGAAACGTCTCTTCGACCTGATAAAACAAAACGAATTCCCCAACTGCCAGAAACTGGCTCAGGCACTGGAAGTGGCGGATAAAACCATACAGCGCGACATCACCTGCATGCGCGATCAACTCGGTCTGCCCATAGCCTACGACTCGCAGGAACATGGCTACTACTTTACGGAGGCGGTGCATGACTTCCCCACCGTTCAAGTATCCCAAGGCGAGTTACTCGCGCTGATCGTTGCCCAGAAAGCCATCGAGCAATACCGCGGCACGCCCTATCACGCCCAACTGGAAACGGCTTTTGCCAAGCTTCTTGCCCCGCTCGACGACATGAAGGGCTACGCACCTTCGCAGGAATTCGTCTCCTTCAAGGTGAGCGCTCCCGCCACCCACGAATTGGAGGTTTTTGACCGCCTCATTCTGGCCATTAGCGATCAGATCGAAGTGACCTTCGACTACCGAAAACCCGCCGCTGAAAAAGCTTCCCCACGCAAGGTGCAGCCCTTGCATGCCACCCACCGTGAAGGGCGTTGGTATCTGATCGGCTACGATGTGGAACGTGAGGCCATGCGCACCTATGCCATCAGCCGCATCCAAGACGTAAAACTCTCCGGCCAACCTTTTGAACGTCCGAAAGACTTCTCCGCCGACCGCTATTTCGCCTCCGCCCTGGGCGTGATGAATGGAACGGAGAGCCATACCGTGCGTATCCGATTCAGTCGTCTGGCCGCCGACCACGTGCGTGACCGCTTCTGGCATGAATCCCAGGAGTTCAAGGAGTGCGCCAACGGCAGCCTCGAACTCCACCTGCAGTTGGCCGATCTCATGGAGATCGAGCGCCTCATCCTGCAATGGGGCGGCCATGTTGAAGCTTTGGCCCCCGCCGAACTTCGCCAGCGCCTCGCCTCTGCCGGCGAGAAAATCGCCCGGTCGCACGGGTCAGCCTAAGGTCAATTCATCCGAACTATCCAGGATCAGGCCTTGCTGGCGCGCGCCTCGTTGCTTCGCCCACTCGTCCCAAGCCGAGGCCAGTTGGTGACTGAACCACCGGCGCAAAGAAACCACCGCCTTCGCCTCGCCTGGGATTTTTCCCGACACCACCAAGTGTTCCAGCGAGCGCCAGGAAAGTACCGCCACCGGCACGCTGAGCGCCGTTTGCTTCCGCAGCACATGCCTGGGCTCCAACGCGAGCAAACGCGCCCGTTTTTTGCCTCCGCCCATCCCGTCGTCGAGCACGACCAGATGCAGGTCGATATGCCCGCCGGTTTCCTCGCAACGCGGCAGCAGCCCGTCGCTATCGAGTTCGCCATCGCTGAAAGGTAAGGACACCTGATTCGGGTCGTCCGCCAGAGCGGCAGCCCCGGTAAACGCGTCTCCACTCTGGATCAGCGCGAGCAATAATTTCCCCGGCAAGGGTGAACCATCCGACAACCCGACCCCCGCCAAGCGTTGCACCGCCGCTGCCGTGAGCTGAAACGTCACGACTTTCCCCTTCAAATTGGCCTTGGCGTAATACCCCGAAGCATCGACGTAAGCATGGATTGTAGGCATGAGCGCAGTGTGACACAGAGGGTCGGACAAGCACGGGGGGCTCGTTTAAAAACGTTTTTAATCTTAGCCGTTCTCATGCGAAACCCGTTATCATTGCGAAAACGCAGGCACCGATAACCCCACGTTTTCTTAGTGCCTAACGCACAACCAACACTGCTGCCCCATCGCCTCGCCGACGCTGTCGTTTCGCTCCGATTTGCAATTAAACACGAGCGACCGGGCGCAGGGCCATTAAGGTCAGGTTATCGTCGGCTGGTCCGGATAATACTACCCCTGCAAGGGTTAACACGAAGTCGTGCAGCTTGGGCCGCGCCGCATAGATTGTTGAAATAACCAAAGGTGAAAGGTGACGCCAGGCACCGTCGCTGGCCAACAGTAGCGTCTGTCCTGCCGGCCACGCCAGCTTGAGTAGGGTTGGCTCGATCTCGTTGGCCAGATTTGGCAACTCGCCGCCGCCAAAACCCTGGGTGAGCACACCTCGGGGGTTCACGTGGTCCTTGGTCAAAAGCACCGTGTTAACCGGGCCGACGAAAAACGCCCGAGTATCTCCGACGTGAAACAGATCCAATTTGTCGCCGCGAAACACTGCGCCCGTCGCCACCGCGCCCATCAAGGGATGCGCCGACTCGCGCGCCTCCGCCAGCAAGGCCGCATGGTCCTCCATTAGTTCTCGCTTCAATGCCTTTGCCGATGCCGGACGTCTCCCGGTCCAGCGGCGCGCCAACCAATCGGCGGCGACATCTCCACCGCCAAGTCCGCCCATTCCGTCGATCACCGCCGCGAACGCGCCATCCGAACGCATGGTGCCATCATAAATCGCGGTTTCCTTGGGAGGTGCAGGCGGCTGGGCGTGGTCACCCGCTACGAAGGCGTCCTGGTTTTCTTTACGCAGCTTACCCCGATGAGTGAGCGCGCAGAGTTCTATGAGCGGGGCTGCTGTGGAAGATTTGGGCATGAGGTGTTTTTAGGCCGCGCAAGCGACCTCAATGGTTTGGCGATGCAGGGCGACAACGGCCTCCTGCGAGTGGTCGTCAGACGGATAGCCGCCAGCGAGCACAAAGGCCACGGGCAGGCCCCGTGCGCGCGCCCACGAGAAGACGATCTCCTCACGTCGGCGCAGCATTTCCGATGTCAGCCCGTTAATCCCTCCGCCCCCGTCGTTTTCATGGCAATCCACGCCCGCGTTGTAGAGGCAGAGGTCGAAAGGCCCGACCGCTTCCACCTGAGCGAGCCGCGCCTCAAGCGTCGGCAGGTAACTCGGCGGCTCCTGGATGTAGTCCCACGTCGAAGGCGCTTTCGCCGGGTGCCGGTCAAAGATGCAGGTGCAAAGATCCACATGCACCACGCGAGTATCCGATCCGAGGATACTGTGCGTGCCGCCACCGCCATGCGCATCAAGATCGAGAATGAGCACGCGCTTTGCGCCTGCCGCCAAAACCGCGAGTGCCGCCACCGCGAGTCCGTTAAAGGTGCAAAAGCCCGCGCCATGCTCGCGCTTTGCGTGATGCAAGCCGGAGGAAAGCGAACCGGTGTTAACGCGCTCGCGCCAGGCCTTCAAAGCGGCTGCGACCACACCGCCGGTGCTGCGGCGCGTGGCGGTCCAGATGCCGGGGTCCCAGGGAAAGCCGTTGCCCGAGGCGAGTTTGAACGGCACGCCGGTGCGCACGGCGCTCACGTAGGCTGCATCGTGTGCGGCGGTGAGCTGGGCGAAAGTCGCCGACTCCGGTTCGCGCCACTCCAGCCCCGCGATCGGACGCGTCCGCAAGTCGTCCCATACCCAGCCGGCCTTGCGCGTCGTAGCGAAAGCCCTCGCCGCCGCAATGTAGTCGGGGTGGTAAAAGATCGTCATGAGACCGGTAGTTTACCACGCGGGGCAAATCACTGCGGCACACTTTTAATACCCTATTAATCATAGGTTAAAAAGCCCACGCCCCGTCGTTGTCCGACCCCCTTCACTAAGGTTATCGAGCATGATTAAGCTCCTCGCCGACCACCACGACCACCAAGCCCTCCGCCAACAACACGCCCTCGCCGCGTAAATCCCTCCATCCCCCTGCTTACTACCCGTTACTCGCCACCCACTACTTTTAAAAATGAAACCCATCATCCGCGCCGAAAACGATTCCCTCCGCTTCACCTTCGCCGAGCACACTGCCGAACTCCAAAGCCGTGTCGGCGCTTGGTTCTCAACCCGCCTAGGTGAGTTGCAAGAACCCCTCCGTGCCCTCGTCGCGCAACGCCTCTTCATTCACAACGAAGGCTGCGCATTACGAGACCAAATCAGGGTCGAGTTCTCCCTCAGCTTCCACCGCACCCTTCGCGTCCCCGACGACGGTCGCGATTACCCACTACCCGCCGGCCTCGGCCGCCTGCCCGTCCGCAGCGTACGCTCCCTCAAATCCGAATCCATACCCGAAGCCTGGCGCGCAACCCCCACCAGCATCGTCCCCCTCCACCCCGCCGAAGCCACTTGGCTCTCTTTCAGCAGCAGCCACCCCTTCGCCGTACAAATCGCTGCCGGCGGCATCTGCGCCGCGAGCGGACTGCCGTATGTGGGCGCGCTTTCCCGCGACCCGCAAAACTACCTCTCCATCCCGACCCAACCTTGGCTCGACGGCTTCCGCGTCGATGCGAACACCGTCCGCCAATTCGTCGCCATGCCGCTCGGCCACGGCTATACCGTCGAAGGCCAGTTAACCGGCCAGGAAAAACGCGGAGCCGTGCAAATCCGCGTCGTGCCTCTCACGGTGAACGAACTCTGGGACCGCGAAATTCTCCCCACCTGCGAAGCCCGCTGGAAAGCCCTCACTCGCCCGGTCAACCGCTACGACGACATCCTCGAAGAAGCGTCCGATTCATTATGCATCCAAGCCTGCATCGGCTGTTGTGAAGAAGCCGGCTTCGGAGCCGGCGGACGAATCCGCCAGAAAATCTACGCTGACCCGCTCCCTCGCGAAGCTTGGGACGAGTCCGCCGCCCTCGCGTGTGAAAACCACCTCATCCTCGCCGACCGCTGGACCAGCTACACCGGCGAACCTATGCCCACTCCACCGCCGACACCCGCGCACTACGCCGCCGCCGGTATCCCGTGGTTTGACTACACCAGTTCCGCCGCCCCGCTGACCAATCCTTCGTTACTCTCCGGTATCGAGTCCGTCGCCACCCTCTTCAAAGCCAAGTCCGGTCTCGACCTACCCGGAAACACCAGCGTCACGCCAACACCTACCGTCCAACTTTCAGAGAAATAAAACCCCGACTCACTCATGTGGCTCTTCACCCGACACGGCTTCTATTCGCTCACTCGCTCCGCCGACGAACCGGAAAAATTCCAAGTTCGCGCCCGCGTGCGTAGTGACCTCGAAAACCTCCAATCCTTTGTCGGCCTCATCGGTGCCGTCCTGGAAACTCCCACCGCAGACTATCAGTGGCGCTGGATCATCACACCCTCCGAGGCCGAGACGATCACCCGCTGTCTCACCGACGACATTACCTACTCCAACTTCAAAGCCACTGTCGCCCGTCAGCCCGACCAGGCACTCAAACTCGCCGGACTCCACGACATTTGGACTATTCACCATGGCTGGCAGAGCGGCTCGGCACGCAACGGGCTTAGTAAACCTGCTTAAGTGCGAATTTCAGTCACAGGCGCTCTCATGACTTGCCCATCTCCATCATTTGTAACCCACTACAGTATTGGTCGGCACCGATTACCTGCACCACCGCAACTCGGTATAGATCAGTCGTCTCGGCATAATCGCAACTAACCCGGCCATGTTTCGCCTCATCCACTCCGCAGATTGGCAACTGGGTGCCCGCTTTGCCCAATTTGGTGCCAAGGCCTCCCGCCTCCGCGAGGCCCGCATTTCCACCCTCAAGCGCACCCTTGAGCTTGCCGCGAAACACGAGGCCGACGCCTTCTTCATCGCCGGCGACCTCTTCGAGGACAACCAGGTGGACGACTCACTCGTCACGACCACGGTCGATCTCTTCCGCGCACACCCGTCTCTGCCCATCTACATCCTGCCGGGCAATCACGACCCCTACACCGGCCCCGATTCCGTCTGGCAGCGCAAAGCCTTCCAAAACGTACCGGCCAACGTCCACGTCCTCCGCGAATCCGGCGTCACAGATCTCGGGGGCAATGTCTTCCTCCTCGCTTCGCCCCTCCATCAAAAGCTCTCCACCACCGACCCGAGCCTTAAACTCGTCGAACTTGCAGCAGGCCTCCCGCCCGATGCCATCAAGATCGGTATCACCCATGGTGCCCTCGCCATCGAGGCCAAGCATCAACCCAACGATTTTCCTATCGCGCTCAACGCCGCCACCCGCTCCGGGATCGACTACCTCGCCATCGGCCATTGGCACAACTGGCTGCCCGACACCGACGCCGGTCGTATCGTCATGCCCGGCACCCCCGAACCCGACCGCTTTGCCAACGATGCCAGCGGCCACGTGGCCCTAGTAGAAATCACCGACCGCGGCCAAGTCCCCCGCGTGCAAGCGCTCCCCGTCGCCACCCTCACTTGGCGCTCGTTGCCCTTCGATTTTCTCACCGCCGAGGCCTGCCGCTCCAGCCTCGCGGCCACCCTCAACGAGCTTAAACCCACCGCCGAAAACACCGTCCTGCGCGTCACCTTCAGCGGAGTGGTGTCACCCTCCGCTTTGGCCGAGACCCGTGCCTGGCTCGAACCGCTTCTCGCCAAGTTTCTTGTCGGCCAGATCCACGACCGAACTCGCGTTTCCCTGAACGCCATCGAACTCGCAGACCTGCAAACCCGCCACCCGATCCTGGCACAAGTGCTCTCCGATATCGACCGCATCGAAACCCTCGCCGGCGGCAACGTGCCCACGACCGCCACACCCGCGCCTGCCACCCACGATCCCGCCGCTTCGCCACCGGTTTCGTCACCACCGACCTCCCTGCCACTCACGCTTGCCGAGGTTCAGGCGCTCCTTACCCCCTCGCGCATCGACCTAACTCAGCTCACGCCTGAGTTTTTCGCCCAGCTTCGCCAGACCGTCTTTCAAACGCTGCAGGAGGTCGCCCGATGATCCTCCATTCCATCAAGCTCACCTACGTCGGCCGCTTTCGTTCCACCGTTCAACTTGGCCCCTTCACCCCCGGTCTCAACGTCCTCTCCGCCCCCAACGAATCCGGCAAATCCACCTCACTCCACGCCGCCGCCCGCGCACTCTTTGATCGCCACACCACCAAGAGCGAAGAACTGAAAGCGCTTCAACCCTCCGGCACCGATCTCGCCCCCTCCATCGCCGTAGATTTCGAGACCCGCGCCGGCCGTTTCCTGATCGAGAAAACGTTTCTCAACTCTCCTCGCAGCACGCTCAGCCAGTGGCAATCCAACGCCTGGCAGCTCGTCGCCGACGCCGATCTGGCCGATCAACGTGTCAACGCCCTCCTTCAAACCACGCTCCCCGGTAGAGGTGCCACCAAGCCTGAGCACTGGGGCTTCCTCGGTTTTCTCTGGGCTCGCCAAGGCGAACCCACCGCCTGGCCCGGCCTAGATGATGAAGCTGTCGGCCAACGCATCCGCGCCCGCCTAGCCCGCGTTGAAATAGATCCCATCATCGAACAACTCCGCGCCCGACTCTCCTCCACCGCCGACTCTATTCTCACCTCAGTCGGTAAACCCAAAACCGGCGGCCCCCTGGCCATCGCCGAGGACGATCTCACCAAGGTCGAAGCCCAACTCACCGAGCTCCACAAAACCCGCGCCACTCTCGAAGCCACCCACCAGCGTTACCACCAGGCCGAAGCTGCCGTCGCTCAACTGGAGAAGGAGCTGAACGAGCGCACCGTTTCCGCCAACCAACTCCGCGAACAAGCCCTCGCCGCCGAACGCCTCCGTGGTGAACTCGACGCTCGCATGCAGGCCCTCGCCACCGCCCAGGAAAAACTCACTGCCATCGCCGGCGATTCGGATCAGCTCGCAGCCCGCCGCGCATCCCTCGCGACCACCCAAAAAGAACTCGCCGCCGCAGAGGCCAGCGCGCTCGTCGCCGAGCAGGCTCTCACCCAACTGCGCAGCCAGCTCGACGCCGCTCAGGCCGACTTACCCAAGCATGAGGCCCAACTGACCTCCCTCCGCTCCGAGCACCAGCGCGTCCAGTCCCTCCTCAAACTCCGCGAAGCCGCCGCCGCAGCAGCCACACTCGCGAAACAAGTCACCAAAGCAAAGTCCGCCACCGCCGAGGTTGCCGCGCTCGCCGCCCGCCGGGCCAAACTACCCTCACTTACCACGGCCAAGCTCAACAAACTCGAAGCACTGGCGGCTTCCGTCCACACCGTCCGCACCCAGCTCCAGGCCCTCGGCCTGACGGTCGAACTTACCCCCGAGCACAAGACCATGGCGGAGATTCAAGGCGAAGCCGCCGCGCAACGCGTAACGCTTCCCGTCGGCAAGACCACCCGGCTGTACCGCCCCCAATCCCTAGATCTCAACCTTGCTGGCTGGGGCCGCATCGTCATCCGCTCCGGCGCACAAGACGCCCAAAACGCCGCCGCCCAACTCGCCACCGCCGAGGCAGACCTTCGCGAAGCCCTCCAAGCCGCCGAGATTGCCAGCATAGAGGCCGCCCGCGAAGCCGTTGCCGCCGGCAAAGACCTCGACTCCCAGATCAAGATCGCCACCGCCGCCCTCAAACCGCACCTCGGCGACCACGATTCGCTCGACGAGCTCCGCGAGGTCGCCGCCACCGCCGCTCGTCGGGTCGATGCGCTGACCGCCACGCTGTCACCCACCGAAGCCGAGCGAGCCCTCAGCCTCACTGACCTCGAAACCGTCGAGGCCAGCCACGGCGAAGCGCTGCCCGCTGCCGGAAAAGCCTTTAAAGCCCTCAATAAACA
>JAIXRU010000159.1 GCA_027485045.1 Opitutaceae bacterium
CAGCATAGCCAGCCGCCAGGACTGGTTTCTCTACGGCACGGATAATGTAAAACCCATGACCTTTTATCCGGAATTCCACGACACCGGGGAAAAACGCATCGTGCGCGGCGTAGTCATCGCCGCCGGCACGCCCGGCGATCAAGCCATGGAAATCGCGCTGGACACCCTCTTCCAGCACCCGAACGTGCCACCCTTCATCGCCCGGCAGCTCATCCAGCGCTTCGTAACCAGCAATCCTTCCCCCGCCTACGTCTATCGCGTGGCACAAGCCTTCACGAACAACGGCCAGGGCGTGCGCGGCGACCTCGCCGCCACCCTCCGCGCCGTGCTGCTCGATTACGAGGCGCGCTCCGAAGCGCCTCTCGGCGACTATACCCGCGGCAAACGCCGTGAACCCCTGCTTCGGCTAACCCATTACCTGCGCGCATTCCTGCCTACCTCCATCCGCGCGGGCGACCCCAGGTTCTTCCTGAACTACCAATACAGCCTGCAGCATCAGGTGCCCCAGATTTCACCGTCAGTGTTTAATTTTTTCCAGCCGGTTTTCGCCCAGCCCGGCCGTATCGCTGCCGCCGGTCTGGTCTCGCCGGAATTCCAGATCACCTCCGAAACCACCGTGATCAACGAGGCCAACCACATCCACACCGCCACCTTCTACGACCTCTGGACGCCGGAAGTGGTCAACCCCTCCCTGCCCTACGACTCGGTTACCAACCCCACACTGGTGCACCGAACCGATTTCTCCGCCGAACTGGCCCTGCTCGAACGCCCGGTTTACACCGCGCTGGAAAATCAGAACGCCCTGCTCGACGCCCTTGGCCTGAAGCTGCTCGAGGGACGGCTCAGCCCGGCACTCCGGGCAACCTTGCTCAACGCCTTCGCCACCCTGCCCTCCTGGTATCTTGGCACCAGCGATCCCAACACGCTGCGTGATCGCCGCCGCGAGCTCGTCCGCATCGCCGCCTGCGTCATCGCCCAGTCCCCCGAATACGTGATCCAAAAATAATCATTCCGCCCGAAACCGGACCAACGCCATGAGCCAACCCTTATCCCGCCGCCAATTTCTCGGACAAGGCGCCTGCGCCGGCCTCGGCGTGGCCGGTCTGCTCAGCACCATGGGCACGCTGCGCCTGTTCAACTCCACGCTCGCGGCCCAAACCCTGCCCCCCGGCAATGACTACAAGGCCCTCGTCTGTCTCTTCCTCTACGGCGGCAACGACGCCAACAACACCCTCATCCCCTACGACACCTCCGGCTACCAGTCCTACGCCGCCGCCCGCGGCATCCTAGCCCTGCCGCGCACCGATCTGGTCCGTCTTTCCCAACCCGTCGGGACCGACGGGCGCGAATGGGCGCTCCACCCCGCCCTCGCTCCGCTCTCCCCCGCCTACGCCGCCGGCAAGATGGCCCTGGTGGTAAACGCCGGAACCCTCCTCGCCCCGCTCACCAAGGCGGAATACAATTCCGGCGGCGCCGCCGTTCCTCCGTATCTGTTTTCCCACAACGACCAGCAGGTGCAGTGGCAAACCTCCGTGCCCGACGCCTCCCGCCGCGTCGGCTGGGGCGGCCGCCTCGCCGATCACCTCCAGGCGCTCAACACCGGCTCGCAGATCTCGATGAACATCTCTCTGGCCGGAAATAACTTTTTCCAGGTCGGCGAGGAGGTGTTTCAATACCACGTCAGCCCCCAGGGCAGCATCGGCCTGAACGAATACACCGCCACCTGGGACCCGCGCAAACAGCAGATTCAGGCGCTCAACGACACCCTGAACCGCAGCTACGGCCACCTGTTCGAGCAGGAGTACGCCTCGATCATGAAACGCGCCATTGCCAACGATACCCTGCTCAAAACCACCCTGGCCGGCGTGCCCCGTTACGACCGCGCCGCCAATTCCTCCGGCGGCCAGCCCGGCGACCTCAACCTCTTTCCCAACTCCCGCACCGACACCGGCTCGCTGAACCGCATCGCGGCCCAGTTGCACATGATTCTGCGCCTCATCGTCTCGCGCGGCACCCTCTCGATGCGCCGCCAGGTCTTTTTCGCCTCCCTCGGCGGCTGGGATACGCACGACGACCAGCTCAATGACCATGGCGCCTTGCTGGGCCAACTGGCCGGCGCGCTGGGCGATTTCTACCAAGCCACCGTCACACTCGGCCTCTCCGAGTCCGTCACCACCTTCACCGCCTCCGATTTCAACCGCACCTATTCGACCAACGGCAAGGGCAGCGACCACGCTTGGGGTGGCCACCACTTCGTGCTCGGCGGCGGAGTCAATGGCGGCCGCATGATCGGCCGCATGCCCGTCCTGCAGTCCGGCGGTCCCGACGACACCGGCGACCGCGGCGCCTGGATTCCCGGCATATCAACCGACGAATACGCCGCCACCCTCGCGCGCTGGTTCGGCGTGACGGACGCCAATCTCCCTCTCGTATTGCCCAACATCGGCCGCTTCTCCCGCCGAGACCTCGGCTTCATGAACCTCGGCCCCGTCTCGTGACGCCCCGCTTTTCCCGCTCCCTGGCCTTACTCGCTACTCTCGCCGCGCTCTGCATCGCGATCGCGCTCATCCCGCCCCGCTGCGCCCGGCGCGAGGCTCCGCGTTCGCCACCGTCGCCAGGCTTGACCCCATCGCGTCCACTCATCCCGCCGTCGACCCGGCCCGGCCCCGACTACTCTCCCGCGCGCCCTGCGCTGAAACCCGTCCCGCCCGCACCCGGCCTGCCGCGCTCCCCGCTGGCCGACGGCCTGAACGCCCCGGCCGCAACCGCCCGCGACGATCTGCGCACCGTATTGAACATCCTCACGCGTTACCGGGAAAGTTTCGGCGCTTTCCCCGCCTTCGCCGACAACCCCCAGTTGGTCAACGCCCTCGCCGGTGCCAACCCGCAACGCCTCGGCCTCCTCCCTCGTGACCATCCCGCCGTGAACGCGGCCACCGGAGAACTCCTCGACCGCTGGGGCACCCCGTATTTCTTCCACGCCTTGTCCCGCCAGCAAATCGAACTGCGCAGCGCCGGCCCAGACCGCCGCCTCCACACCGAGGACGACCTCGTGCTGGCCTCCGCCCCACCGAGTCCGGAGCAAGGCGGAACACCTTAACAATCTCCGAAATGCGCGTCCCGCCGTGAAGAGACACTCGCATGCCACGAAGACGCTGAAAACCCGGCGGGTAAGACCCCATTACCCTTTGTCCCTCATAGGTGTAACATAGCCGCCACACCACCTATGCTACAAAACATCAAACTCATCTACGGTAAGAAAATCGGCGCCATCGACGGCGACATCGGACACGTTAAAGACTTTTACTTCGACGACGTCACCTGGATGGTCCGCTACCTCGTGGTCGATACCGGCACCTGGCTCGCCGGCCGCCAAGTCCTCCTGCCTTCCCACGCCTTCGGGCCCCGCCCCTTCGGAAAAACCAACGCCGACCCGAAGCTGATGCAGACCAACCTCACCCGCCGCCAAATCGAGGACAGCCCGTCCATCGAAACCCACAAACCCGTGTCGCGGCAGCACGAGGAATCCTATTACAACTACTACGGTTGGCCCGCCTACTGGATGGACGCCGGAATGGTGGGTGGCATCAGTCTCCCGCCCGGGGCTCCCATCGGCGATCAGGTCCGCCCATCGCCCGAGCGCGACCGCCAGCGCGACGACCCGCATCTGCGCAGCGCCAAAGCCGTGGATGGGTATGCCATCCGGGCCGGCGAGGAGACCATCGGCTTCGTCAACGGCTATATGGTCGAAGGCCTCACCTGGCGTATCCGCGAACTCGTGGTGGAAACCGGTCATTGGTACGCCGGCAAAGAGATTTACATCCTGCCCAAGAACATCACGCGCATCAGCTACTCCGAATCCACCTTGTCGGTAAACCTGAGCAAATCCGACATCGATCATACCGTTCGTCATGACGTAGCCCAGGCCTCCGTTTAAACCGTAACCCCAAACACCCGACCACCATGTTGAGAAAATTCGCCATCGATTACGTCCTGAACGCCCATCATCCGTGCGGCGTGCATACCCACCACACCGACGACCCCGTGGAGCTGGAGGACTTCCTCATGCACCTGCTTGCCGCCCGGGTGCGTGTCTTGGCCATTCGCCACGATGGAGCCGAGATGGACCGCGCCTGGTTCGACCGCTTGCTCAAAATTGCCGCCGAACGCATCGCCTCCACCCTGCTGCGCGAGTCGCTCGCGCTGGATGGCGCCGAGGTCAAAGACCGCTTCGGCTTCGCCGCTTAAATAAACAAAAGCCTGCCCCGCCCCACCCTTCAGACAGGGTTCGGCGGGGTTTTTCGTGGATTGATCTCGCGTATCCAGTCCGCGCACACCCAGTTACTCAATGCCGCGACACCCAACTCCCTTTCAACCAACAAAAACGGCCGGCGCTTTTTGCGCCGGCCGGACCGTCCACGATTCCGAGCGATAGCCGGGGGCAAGACGCAACCTACGAATCAAGCCCGCACCGTCATGTTATTGACGACGGTCTTAACGCCCCGGACATCCTGGGCGAGTTTGGTGACCAAGGACTTTTCCGCATCAGAACTCGCGTCGCCACTGATCACCACCACACCGTCCACGGTCGTGACCTTCGTCTTCACCGCGCTGGTCGCCTTATGGTGCAACAAAGCATATTTAAGCTGGCTGGTTATGGAGGCATCGTCGATGCGCTCGCCCATGGTTTCGGAAGTGGCTAAGGGCTCTTTAACCACGATGTCGTTCTTAACCGCCTTCACCCAATCGATCTCCTTGGCGTAAACCTCGGTGAGTTCCTTCTGGGCTTGGTTTTCAGCCGTGCCGCCGAGGGTAACGATGCCGTCCTTGACTGCCACCGTGGTGCTCGCGGCGCTGACATTGGCCTTCACCAAGAGGCGGGTGCGAAGCTTGAGCGCGATCCAGCCGTCGGAATGCTCGGGCTGGTCGGATTTGATCGTGATATCGTTCTTCACCGCGACGACGCCGGGCAGGTTTTCCACCGTGTCGGCGGCGAGCGCCTTGTCGTCGGAATCCTGCACCGAACCGGTGAGGGTGACGATGCCATCCTTGGCTTTCACGTTCACGTGGTTCTCCAAAACGGTGCGGTAATTAAAGGAAGCCTTGGCGGCCTCCTCGATTTTGTTGTCGGTCTCGGACGAGGCGAAGGCCACGAGCGGACTGGCGGTGATGATGAGCAAAGCGGATAGATTTTTGATATTCATAGATAGGACTGGACCGGCATCCTATCCGACCAAAGCCACCCTCACCATGGGGCCTTGCCCTACCCCTAAGCCTGATCGGCCGTGGTGCGCTGCACACTGCTATAGATCACCCCGGTCGCGATCGCATGGCGGGTCAAACCGGCGGTGTCGTGAATGTTTAGTTTATCCATTAAATGCTGTCTGTGCTTCTCCACCGTCTTCATGCTGATGCCCAGCGCGACGGCGATCTGCTTGTTGGCAAAGCCCTCGGCCACCAACTGCAAAACCTCAGCCTCACGACGGGTTAGCCTGTCCCCCTCCGCGCGGTGCAACCCGTCCCGATCCCTCGGCTGAGCCGCCGCATCTCGCATCCTGCGGGCGATGCGCGGACTAAAATAGCTCCGTCCCGCAGCGACCTCGCGCAGCGCCTTGGTTAAAATCTCCGCCGAGGTCTGCTTCTCCAAAAAACCCGCCACCCCCGCGTCCACCGCACGGCGAACATACTCGTCGTCCCCATGCGCGGACAAAATCAGGATGCGCGCTCGCGGCGAGAATTCAAAGATCTGCCGCGCAGCTTCCAGGCCGTTTAGCTCAGGCATCGCCACGTCCAGCAAAACCACGTCGGGCTTCAGGTCCCGCGCCAAGGCCACGGCTTCACGACCGTTTTTGGCTTCACCTAAAATGGAGAAGCCGCCGTCCGCCTTGAGCAACGAACACAAGCCTTGCCGGACTACGGAATGATCCTCGGCGAGCACGACACTGATGATAAACGACGCTGTCACTTGGCCCTCTCCGCGACCAGAGGCACGGTGGCGCTCACGGTGGTCCCCCGCCCGGGTTGCGACACGATTTCAAAAGTGCCGCCCACCATTTCCACGCGTTCGCGCATACCCACCAAACCTAGTCGCCGCGGGTTTTTGGCCTGCAACACCTCGGCCACCGGAAACGAGCGTCCATCGTCGCTTACCTCCATACGCACCATGCCCGCCCGCTCGGAAAACCGAATCGTCACCCGGCTCGCCTTGGCATGCCGCGCTATGTTCGTCAGCGCCTCCTGCGCGACCCTAAACAACACCGTGCGTTCCCGTCCCGCCAATGCCTCCACCCCCGGGCAGGATACAAACTCGGTTTTGAACCGTTGGCGCGTGGCCAGATTGGCGCAGAACGCCCGCAAGGCCGGCACCAAACCGAGATCGTCCAGCACGGCCGGCCGCAGCTCACGGGCGAAACGATGCACGGTGTTGACCGAATGCGTCACCAGTTTCTGCGTTTGGGCGATGCGCGCCCGCAGCGTGAGCAATCCGTTGGAGGCACCCTTGCCCAACGCCGCCAGCTCCACGTTGATGCCCACCAGAGTCTGCACCACCTCGTCATGCAGCTCGCGACTGATCTTCTTCCTCTCTTCCTCCTGCGCGTAGATGATTTGTCGCGTTAATTGACGTAGTTTTTTCTGCATGATTTGGGATTCCAAAAACAAAGTTCGATACTTCAGCCGTCCGCGTTGCAAAGCCAGTTGCGCCGTTTCCCGGCGCGCCACAGCGCGCTCCAAACTGCGATTTCCCGAGGCCAGCGCGCGCGCATGATCGCGCAACTCGGCGTTGCGTTCCTGCAAAGTCTGGTTGTTCGCCTGCGATGCCCGCACACTCGCCGCCAGCGGTCCTAAAACTTGACGTAAAAAGAGCGCCGCCCGTGCACGCGTTGATGCGTTTTTCCCCAATTTCTTGTCCGCTCCCGCCACACGCAAATGCACCATCGCCACCTCGCCCGCCGTCCAGCCTCCCGCCAAGGCCGCATCCCCTAGCGACCGGGGCAAGTCGGACGGAGCCGTCGATTCAAGAAAGAGCTTTAAACCTGACGCGTAACTACGGTGAAACTGGCTGCGTTCGCTTGCGCGGTTGGGCTGGGAATTGGGCGTGGGAGACATTGATTTTCAGCCCCGGTCCGCCTGCCTGCACGTGCGCTTCGAGCGCTCGTTCCAAGCAAACCGACCGGCAGACAACCCAATGTATAACCCACCCCGCCCCCCTTTACGATGGGGTAATACCCTAGCGTGTCTGGGTTTAAACTCAGTCCGGCGGAATCGTGGAGCGCGGCTCGGCCAAGGCGCGAGAGGTGGAGGTGGCCCAGCGGGCCATGCCGCTTCTCGCAACGCAGGCCCAGCCGTGCTCCAAGCTTTCCCCGTAGGGCCTTGGCGACGGGCGGAGATTAAACCCAGACACGCCCTGGCGCGTTATGTATCAGCCGGGTAGGGTATGGCCCCATAGTCGATTCTGCTGCGTGAGGTTACGCTGCCGGAATGAATACTCTTCTTCTGATTCTCGTGCTGCTCCTCCTCTTTGGCGGCGGCGGCTTTTATTTCGGAGGTCCGGCCATCGGCGGCGGCGGGCTCGGGCTGATCCTCTTGATCGTGCTCATCGTGTATTTGACGGGTGGACTCCGCAAACGCTGATCCTCCGCGCCTCGTCATCACCGGCCCGCGCGCCGGTCTCTTTCGCCTGTATTCTTCAGGCCAAAACCAAATCAACTATGAAAACCAACCACCTCATTCTCGCGAGTATCTCGCTTCTGCTTGCCGGCACTGCCAGCGCCCAGACATCCCCCTCCAACACGAGCAACTCCACCAGGAGCATCGACGTATACGGCGCTCGGGCCACCGATTGGGAATTCACCCTAGGCGGCAGCGGGGCGAGCGACAACGACTTCAATAACTCGCTTGGCGGGGTTAATTTCGCGGTGGGCAACTACCTGACCGACTCGCTCGAGCTCTCCGTGCGCCAGTCGTTTAGTTATTCAAACGGCTCTGGCGGCAACGACGCTTCCTACGATGCATCGACCTTCGCAGCACTTGACTACCATTTCGGCGTAGAACGGCTGCGGCCGTTCGTCGGCGTTAATTTCGGTGGTCTCTATGGTGACAACACGAACGACACTTGGGCGGCAGGCGTTGAGGCGGGTTTAAAGTTCTACGTCAAGCCCACGACTTTCCTGTACGCCTTGGTAAACTACGCATGGAACTTTGATGACGGCCACAAGGCGACGGATAACTTCAACGACGGCGCCTTCCTGTGGTCGGTTGGCGTTGGATTCAGCCTGTAAAAGAAGCTCTATGCCAGAGATCGCATCGGCCTCCGTGAAGACGGAGGCTTTTTTGTGCCCAATGCGCAGATTATAGGCGCAGGAAGATACAATCATCTGGGGGCCATCACACCTGATCCGGCTCCGGATGTGAACCGCGCTAACGCCAGGGGTGCGTAAGTTATCGAGTAGGGTTATGCCCTATTTCTACCCTTCGCTAATTCCCGTATCGTCCGTTTCGCTTTCATGAAAACGAATATCGGCATCGACCAAGACAAGCTCCCGAATATCGGCCAGATACTTAATCTCCTGCTGGCAGATGAAACTATGCTTTATCTCACGACCCGGGACTACCACTGGAACGTTACCGGGAATGAGTTTCTCAGTCTGCATCAACAATTCGAAGCTCAGTATGGTCAGGTGGCCAAGTGGATTGATGAAATAGCGGAGCGGGCCCGCGCCATCGGTGTCGGTGCGCACGGCAGCCTGGCCGAGATTGCCAGGACGATTCGTTCGTCGGCCTTCGCTGGAACCGGCATGCCCGCCAGCCAAATGGTGGCAGCCCTCGTCGCCCTGCATGAAGATTTGGTGATCCGGCTGCGCGCCGACAGCGAAGCGTGCTCTGTCAGCTACGGCGACTCGGGATCGGCGGATTTCCTCACCGGCCTGATGGAGTGGCACGAGAAAACCGCATGGCTGCTACGAGCCCAGATTGAAGACGATTCGGCCGAGACTGGCTAAAAAACCGATCTCATGCACGTCCCCGGCTTTGGCCGTAAAGCCGTTATCCACCCTTTTCCGTTAGAACCTATAATACTATGAAATCACCAAACGATAGCTCTGCCTCCTCGCCCAAAGAACTGCTTAACGACCTGCAAGCGCTGGTCCTCGAAGCCGAAAAAATGATGGGCGCTTCGCTCACGGAACACACCGAAGATGCGGTCAGCGCGCTGCGCACCCGTTTCGATGCCGCCCAGGAACGCGTCTCGCATCTCTACGCCAACGCCAAAGCCCGTGCGGTCGCCGGGGCCAAATGCACCGACGAAGCAATTCGCGCAAACCCCTACCAATCGGTGGCCATCGCAGCCGGTGCGGGGCTGATCCTCGGAGTCTTGCTCGGTCGCCGGAGCAAATAAGGCACTCCAATCCCGCCATGTCTTCTCCTCCGCAATCTTCGGTTGGTTTTCTGGGGGCGCTGCGCAAACTTTGCGAAGGCCTCATCGTCGGCGCGGAACAGCGCATAGCCCTGCTTTCGGCCGAATTGCAGGAGGAGAAACTTCGTCTGATCCAGATATTTTTCTGGATCAGCGCAGTGGTGTTTAGCGGCATGATGGCGGTCGCGTTCGCCAGCCTGCTGCTCGTGTATATCTTTTGGGAATACGCCCGGCTTTGGGTATTGGGCGGATTGGCCGTATTTTACGCCGGCGTCTTTTTGACCGTGCTGCTGGCGTTTCGGCGTTTTCTCGACCGCCAACCCCAGCCCTTTGCGGCTACGATCAGTGAACTCAGCGAAGACCGCGCATGTATCCTCGCCAAACCCTGATCCGACTCGTCGCCCACAAGGCGGTGCTGCGGCGTGAAATCGCCCGGCAACGGGCGGAGTGCGTCGCAGCGGCCATTGAAGTAGCTCGACCGGTCGCCTGGCTGGACAGTGCTGTCGCCGTCTTACGCGAGCTGCCCCCGCTGGCTCGTTTGGGCGTGGCTTCACTGGGTTTGTGGGCTCGCCGAGCCGCACTCGAACGACTGACGCGCTTCGCCGGAATTTTGCGCTGGGTTCCGTTAGTTTCAGCCCTGTGGCGCAAAAGACGCTAGGCTGGCAGGAAACCCCAAGTAGAGCGACTCACAGAGATGTTACACACTGCGGACGGTAGTGGGCTGATCTTCCGCATGAGCATCCGGCCATTAATCGCCGTCTACACGTCAGACGATCTTATGCAGGCTCCAGCTCCATCCGGTCCGGAGTTCCCTGCCCTGTAAGACGCACGTGTCGACTGCTTGATAAGCACCCGACTGCGCCACAAGGCCCAGGCACGAGCAGACATTAACACCGGGAGAACCCGATCAAAGGTTGCCCTTCGACAGCAATGCACGACCGCGCCCAATCGTTTCGTTGGCCTCCCCTTGGCGGCACAGTAACTGCTGATCGTGGCGCTTGCTTTCCCTGTCGCCCAAAGCCCGAGTTCTGCCCAATTCGCTTTTCTCATTTCGCTGATTAAAAGTGTGCCGCCCGCACTGACCGCTGCCTACGTGAGCCGCTATTTCCACTCCTTAAATCCCTCTATATTAAACTTTAACCCTCATGAATAACCGCCTCTTACACCTCCTCGGCCTTGCCACCTGCTTCCACTTTGGTGCCCTCAGCCTCAGCGCACAAACCCCGCCGCCCAAGGTCGAGTTTCCCGCTCCCAGTCCCGCCGCCACCGTAAAACAGCGCGTAGGTCTCACCGACATCGAAATCAACTACTCCCGCCCCGGTATGAAAGGCCGCAAGGTCTTCGGCGGGCTCGTGCCTTACGGCGAGGTCTGGCGCACCGGTGCCAACTCCGCCACCAAGTTTAAAATCTCCGCCCCCCTCACGATCGGCGGCACCCAGATCCCCGCCGGTAACTACGAGTTGTTTACCATTCCCGGCGAAAAGACCTGGACCCTTATCATCCACAAGGACTCTTCGCAGTGGGGCGCTTACAAATACGATCCGGCCAACGACGTCGCCCGCCTCTCCGCCAGCGTCACCTCGCTGTCCAGCCCGGTGGAATCGTTCACCATCGAGTTTAACGACCTCCGCGATGACGCCGCCTCCCTGCTCATCGAGTGGGAAACCACCCGGGTTAAAGTGCCTGTCTCCGTAGACGTAGTCACGCCTTTGGTGCCTCAAATCGAAGCCCTCATGGCCTCCGACGCCGAGAAAAAGCCCTACGTGAACGCCGCCATGTTCTACCTCGATCATAAACTCGATCTCACCAAAGCCGCCGCCTGGATGGACGCCGCCATCAAAGCGCAGCCCGAGGCCTTCCATCTCGTATACCGCAAGGCCCGCATACTCGCCGCCGCCGGCGACAAAGCCGGTGCCCTCGCCACCGCCCAAGCCTCCCTCGCCGCCGCCCAAAAGGGCACCGCTCCGCTCAACCTCGAGTACGCCAAGCTCAATCAAGAGCTCATCGCCACCCTCAAGTAAGCACCTGCCGTCCATCCGCCCACCGTGCCCCCGCAGACTGGCCCGATAACTACCGCCAGCCTGCGGGGCTCCTTCCCTTTTCTCTACCTTGTCCTTGTGTCCCTCTTTGCCCGCTGCCGCCTACCCCGCTTCACCGCCCGCCTTTTTTCCGTCCCGCTCTTCACCATGATGGGGGCGCTGCCCGCCAGCCACGCCCAGCCCACTCCCGCTTCGCCTGTTCCCTCCGTAGCCGCCTCGCCCGAGCTGCCCGCACCGCCGCCAGACGCTCCGGTGCCCGTCCTCGTCCCGGCCGTCGTGCAGGATCTCCGCTCTTTTCTCACCCTCGGTTCGGTGCTCCATGTCGCCGCCCATCCGGACGATGAAAACACCCACCTGCTCACCTATTTTTCCCGTGGCCGCGGCTTCCGCACCGCCTATCTGTCCTTGACCCGTGGTGACGGCGGGCAAAACGAAAGCGGCCCCGAGTTTGGCGAAAAACTGGGCCTCGCCCGCACCCAGGAGTTGCTCGCCGCCCGCCAACTGGACCACGCCGAGCAATTTTTCACCCGCGCCCTGGATTTTGGTTACTCCAAATCCGTGGATGAGACCCTGCGTTTCTGGGACCGGAAAGCCGTGCTCGCCGATGTCGTGCGGGTGTTTCGCACCTTTCGTCCCGATGTCGTAATCACCCGCTTCTCCCCGCAACCCGGCACCACTCACGGCCATCACACCGCCACCGCCGTGCTCGCGGTCGAGGCTTTTGCCTTGGCCGGTGATCCGAAGGCTTTCCCCGAACAACTCGGCCCAGGCGGCCTCACCCCCTGGCAACCCACCCGCATCCTGCACAACAACACTCCGTTCGGTCCGCGCAGCCCCGGCACCACCCCCGACCCGGCCTGGGTGACTCTCGAGGCCGGTGGCCTCGACCCCGTCTCCGGCGAACCCTTCGCCACGCTCGCCTCCCGCAGCCGCGCCCGCCACATCTCCCAAGGCTTTGGAAACCTCACTCCCGCCAAACCCGGCCCTCGCACGGAAAGCTTCATCCTCCTGGCAGGCACACCCGCCATCGACGATCTTTTTTCCGGCATCGACACCACGTGGTCGCGTTATCCCGGAGGCCCCGAAATCGGCCGTCTCGGTAGCGAATTGCTCACCCGTTTCGACACCGAAAACCTCGCCGCCAACGTCCCGTTTTTGCTAACCCTGCGCATCCGCCTCGCCGCCCTGCCCGACGATCCGGTTGTCTCCGCGAAACGCACCCAACTTGATCGCATCCTGCAAACCTGCCTCGGCCTTGGCACCGAGACCCTGATCGCCCAGGCCGAAGTCACCCCCGGCGAGCCCTTGCGCCTCACCCATCGATTGACCCAAACCCTTGCCACCTCCGGCAACCTGACTCCGCCCGTGCCCGTGCGCCTGGTCTCCGTGCGCTATCCTGCGCTCAAGACCCCCGATTCCGAGCTCAAGCTCGACGCCACTTTTCCGACCGTTTCGCCGTCTACCGATGCCCTCAGTATCGTCCGCGAAACTACCCGCGTGCTGCCCGCCTCGACACCACCCAGCCAGCCCTACTGGTTGCGCGCCCCCGCCTCCGCCGGGCTCAACCCCGTGCCCGATCCCGCCCTCATCGGCCTGCCGGAGACTCCGCCCGCCTTCCCTGTCGAGTACCACCTTCAAGTCGGAGATCAGCGTCTCGTCTTGGCCGATCAACCCATCCAGCTCATCCCCGATGCCCCGCCTGCCCAAGCCCGGCGTAAACTGAGCGTCATCGCCCCGGTCAGCCTGCGGTTTCCCGCCCGGGTCGAATTATTCGCCCCCTCGGCCCGCCGAACTCTTACGGTGACCGTGACTGCCGCCCGCGCGGCGAAAAACGGCAGCCTGCGCCTGGAAACGCCCCCGGGATGGAGCGTCGAGCCCGCCCGCGCAGACTTCGCCCTCGCCCAGCCCGGAGACGTCGCGCGTTTGGAGTTTACCGTTACCGCCCCCTCCAGCCCGGACAAATCCTCGTTGCGCGCCATCGCCACCATCGACGGCCAGGACTACGATCAAGAACGCTACGTCTTCATCTATCCGCACATCCCGGTGCAGTTGCTGCAACCGGCCGCGCGCCTCACCGTGGTCGCCTTGAATCTCGCGACTCGCGGCCAGCGCATCGGCTACATCCCCGGCGCCGGCGACGATACCGTAGCCAGCCTTCAGCAAATGGGTTTTCAAGTCACCACCCTCCGCGCCGACGACCTCACGGCGGATACGCTTCGTCCGTTCTCCGCCATCGTGCTCGGCGTTCGGGCCTGGAATGAAAACCCCTACCTCGCCACCTCCCTGCCCGCGCTCTTCGCCTACTGCGAGGCCGGCGGCACTGTCATCGCACAATACAACCGCCCCGCCCGCCTGAAATCCGAAAGCCTCGCCCCCTACCCGCTATCCATCTTTGGCGAAGCGCCGCGCCTGCGTGTCACCGACGAAAACTCGCCCGTGACCTTCCTCGCCCCCGAACACCCCGCCCTGACCACGCCCAATTTACTCACCGCCGTCGATTTCCAAGGCTGGGTGCAGGAACGCGGGGCCTACTTCCCATCCACTTGGGACGAGCAAAAGTTCATCCCCCTGCTGGGCATGCAGGACCCGGGCGAGCAGCCCCTGAACAGCAGCCTGCTGGTCGCCCAATTCGGCCGGGGCCATTACGTTTACACCAGTCTGGCTTTTTTCCGCCAACTACCCGAAGGCGTGCCCGGCGCCTACCGCCTGCTGGCCAACTTGATCGCGCTCGGTCAATGAGCCAACTCCCCGCTCGCCCCCCTTCCGATGGTGACAAGGAATCTCCCGGACTGCCCGGCTGCTCGTCCTGGGCGGTCGTTTACGCCGTGGTGCTGCTGGTCTTCGCCGCCGTGGTGACCGCGCTCGCCCTCTGGACCCGCGTCTTTGCATGAACGCCCTCGATTGGTTCGTGCTCCTCAGCACCATGCTGGGCATCGCCGGTTACGGCATTTGGAAAACGCGCCGCCCTGCCGGACTGGCCACTTACTTGAAGGGCAACCAGGAGGCCGGCTGGGCCACCCTGGGCATTTCGGTAATGGCCACCCAAGCCAGCGCGATCACGTTTCTTTCCATCCCCGGCCAGGGCTACGAAAGCGGTCTGGGCTTCGTGCAAAACTATTTCGGCCTCCCGCTCGCGCTCATCGTGGTGAGCGCCGTCTTCCTCCCTATTTACCGCCGGCTCGGCGTGTACACCGCCTACGAATACCTCGGGCAGCGCTTCGACACCAAGACCCGCGTGCTCGGCGCCAGTCTGTTCCTCATCCAGCGCGGCCTCGCCTCCGGCATCACCATCTATGCCCCGGCCATCATCCTCTCCACCGTGCTGGGCTGGCCGCTCAACCCCACCATCATCGGCACCGGCCTGCTAGTGATCGTCTACACCGTCAGCGGTGGCAACGCCGCCGTCAGCCTTACGCAAAAGGGGCAGATGGCGGTGATTTTCGCCGGCATGCTGGCCGCTTTTGTTGTATTGCTTTCCAAAATACCCGAACACCTTTCGCTCTCCGCCGGGGCGGAGCTGGCCGGCCTGCTCGGAAAGATGGAGGCGGTGGATTTTTCCCTCGACCCCACCCGCCGCTACACCTTTTGGAGCGGGCTGCTCGGCGGCTTCTTTCTCTCGCTCTCCTACTTCGGCGCGGACCAGTCGCAGGTCCAGCGTTACATCGGCGGTGCCGCCCTGCGCGAAGGCCGGCTGGGGCTCATGTTTAACGCCCTGCTCAAGATTCCCATGCAGTTCTTCATCCTGCTGCTTGGCGTCGGCGTCTTTGTCTTTGCCCAGTTCCAACCCACCCCGGTCTTTCATAACCGGGTGGAGTGGGCCCGCCACACCGCCGGCCCCGAAGGCGCGACTTTCCGGGCCTTGGAGGAAAAATACGCCACCCTGCACGCCGCCAAGCAGGAGCAAATCCGCCTCTGGCTCGCCGCCCGCCACCAGGGCGATGCCGTCGCCCAGGCCGGTGCCCGCACCGCCGTGCTCGCGGCCCAGGCCGCCACCGAGCAGGTGCGCTCCGAGGCCAAGGCCGCCCTGCGCGCCTCCGATGCCCGCGCCCCGCTCAAAGACTCGGACTACGTCTTCATCAACTTCGTGCTCGCCCAGCTCCCGCATGGCTGGATCGGGCTGCTGGTGGCGGTGATGTTTGCCGCCGCCCTCGGCTCCAAAGCCGGCGAACTCAGCGCCCTCGGCACCACCACCACCCTCGATCTCTGGCGGCGGGTTTTCCCCCAGACCCGGCCCGACGAGGCCCGCGATGTTAACATGACCCGCCTGTTCACTGTTTTATGGGGACTTTTCGCCATCGCCTTTGCTCTCGTCGCCCGCTTTGCCGAAAACCTCATCGAGCTCATTAACATCATCGGTTCGCTCGCCTACGGCGTGCCGCTCGGACTCTTCTTGGTCGCCTTTTTTCTGCCCCGGGTCGGTGGAACCGCAATCTTCTGCGCCGGTCTGGTGGCGCAGCTCCTCGTCGTCGTGCTCTACCTGACCCAAGAAATTTCCTATCTTTGGTACAACTTTATCGGTTGCGCCGCCTGCATGCTGCTCGGTCTGCTCCTGCAAACCGTACTGCCCGCGGCCCGCCGCTCCCCACCCGACGCCCCCCCCGCGCCCGCCTGATGTCCTCCCCTCCGATCATTTGTTTCGGCCAGCAACCCTGCGGCTTTTTCCCCCGCCGCTTTCTGTATGCCAAGATCGCCACCGCCCGCCGCCTGCCAGCCGAGCTGGGCGGCGAGATCGTATTCTTCCTGCACGACAGCGATCACGACGCGCGCGAGACCCAGACCACGCTGCGCCACCGCACGACTGGCGAGGCCCACACCTTCAACTTCGGCTGGAAAAATAAAATCCAACGCAAGTTCACCCCCCTCTATCGCAAGGAAATCGTCCCCGAGTGGCACGCCCAGACCGCCCGCCAGCTTCCCGCCTACGTGAGTGCCCGCGCCGTCTCCGCCTTCAAGACCGTCACGGCCAACACCGCCGCCGACTTCTGCCTCGGACTCTACCAAGCCCTCGGCCTGCTCGACGGCCTGCGGGTCGCCCGCTCTTCCGACCCCGCCCTGCGCCGCGCCGCCTGCGCCATCCCTGACTACTTCGTCGACACCCGGCACGAAGGCGAAGTGGTGCGCGCCCGCCTGGCCAGCCCCGATACCCTCCATCTCCATGAGGGCGGATCTTCCTTCCTCACCCTGCCTGCCCCCGACCACGACCCCGCCCTCATCAGCCCCACTCGCGACACCCGCCTCCGCTGGATGCAATCGGTGCTGCACTGCACCCACTACATCGCCGGTGCCGGAGAACAAGCCTACCTCAACACCGCCGAGACTCCCGAGATCACCTTTGTCCCGCGCGATACCATCGACCGCTCCGACGAAGCCTGGACCGAGTTTTAAACTCTCCTCCCGGCCCTCCAGTACCCACCACGAACCCCCATGACGTCCTTCGCCGCCACGCCCCCGTCCAGTCCGGACACGCCCGTAAATTCCCCCCAGCCCCTGGTGGCCTTTGGCGCCCACCCCGACGACATCGAATTCGGCGCGGGCGGTATCCTCGCCGTCGAGACAAGCGCCGGACGCCCCGTGCACTGCGTGGTGTGCTCCCGCGGAGAGGCCGGCACCAGCGGCACCCCCGCGCAGCGTTCAGCCGAAGCCATCGCCGGGGCCACGCAGCTCGGAGCCACCCTGGAGTTTATCGAACTCGGCGGAGATGCCCATTTCGAGGACACGCTGGCCAACGCCCTCACCCTCGCCGCCCTGCTCCGCCGCCTCAGGCCCGCCGTGGTGCTCGCGCCCAGCCCCGGCGGCAACCAGCACCCCGACCACGCCTGCTTGGGCCGACTCCTCCGCCACGCCGCCCGGCTCGCCCGCTACGGCGGCGTCGCCGAACTGCAACCCGCCCCACCCCACTCGATCGAGACCCTCCTGCACTACGTCGTCACCACCGACGACGAAGCACTCGACGCCCACGCCCTGTTCATCGACATCTCCCCGGAGGTGCCTCGCTGGACCGCCGTCATGCACGCCCACGTTTCCCAGTCCGCCAGCCGTGACTACGTCGAACTTCAGCTCACCCGCGCCCGCCTGCTTGGCCTGCGTGCTGGAGTCGCCTACGCCCAAGCCCTCTGGCCAGCCGACCCGCTGCTCTTCCCTTCGCTGGCCGCCCTGGGCCGGGGCGTGCGTCGTTTTTAAGCCCTCCTCTCGCGCCATGCCCAACCAGCCACCCCTTAAAATCGCCATCACGTGTTACCCCAGCATCGGCGGCAGCGGCATCGTGGCCACCACCCTGGGCGAGGCCCTGGCCGAGCGCGGCCAC
>JAIXRU010000156.1 GCA_027485045.1 Opitutaceae bacterium
AGGCCGGATTCGGCCACCGTGGGCACATCTGGCAGGGTTTCCACCCGCCGCGCGGTCGTCACGGCCAAGGCGCGAATGGTCCCGGCGCGCAAATGTTCAACCGCTGGACCAAGGTCGGTAATGAAGAAATGCAGCCGCCCTCCCAGAAGATCGGCCATTGCCTGCGGCGTGCCGCGATAGGAAATTTGCTCCGCCTTGAAGCCCGCCGCCTGGCTCAGCAAATGCGTACCCGCAAGCCCGCCAGCATTGCCAATGCCGTAATTCAACGCTCCAGGATTGGCGCGCGCATGGGCGATAAAGCCTTGTAGATCGCGCGCCGGAAAATCTGCGCGCACCAGCACGCGGACCTGTGGATTAGCATTTTTACGTGCGATAAGAGTAGGTACGACTTGGTCAGGCACAACGACATTCTCCTCGTATGAAATAACGGCGGTTTCGGTAGCGGCTTTCCAAGCTACATTAAACACCAGCTCGCCTTCGGAGTCTTCCTTTTTATTAGCATCAGGGGCGAGGGGCACTTGTATGCCCGGATCATAGCGGGCAACGCTGGAGGTCGCGATGCTCATAAAAAATATGAGCAACACCAAGAGAACATCGATCATTGGGGCGATTTGAAATTCTGGCTCGCCATCACCACCACCACCACCACCGGCCATAAAGAAAAGGGATTAAAGATTATAGATATCGGATGACTAAATAGAGGGCCGGTAAATCGACACCACGTGGCCTGATTTCGACCCTCGATGAGGTCAGCGACGGTTTGGGGGTAACAAGCCTGAGCCTAAGTGGCCGGCGTTTCTGCGTTCTCGGAACCAATCGAAGCCGCACCGGTGATCCAATTTGGCGTAGCAGCCACATGCTCACCACCTTCGAAGACCACGCCTTGGAGGTGCTCGTAAGGATAGCTCCGGAACAGATCGTTAACTACCACCGTAAGTTCGTGGATCTGGTGAGACACGCGATTACGAAGTAGATAATAAAAAACGAAGGCAGGGATAGCCACAGCGAGACCGGCGGCCGTGGCATGCAGCACGTGACCGATTGCGCCCGAGAGCTTTGAAGGATCAGCGGCACCTGCAGCACCCATTGCCGCGAAAGCTTGAATCATACCGACTACGGTACCGGTCAAACCGACCATGGGCGCGATAACGCCGATAACGGAGAGGTAAGCGATTTTGTTTTGGAACTTGGAGTTCTCGCCGATTATCGCAGCCCCCATGGCATCTTCGGTGGCTGATTTACCCTCGTTGGAGTGCTTTATACCCGCATGCACTACCGTCGCCACTGACCCTTTGTTTTCAGCGGTCCAAGCATAGGCACCATGATAATCGCCGGCGCGGAAAAAAGTGCGGACCGCATCTAGATCCGCAGCGGGAATAAACTGCTTAGCTGCGCTTTTGAGATAAATATCGATTACCAAATAGACAATTAATGCAGAGCAAAACCAGAGGGGTAAAATAAATGGGGATGATAGTTCTTGGAGCAGACTGACCGATTTGACGGTCTGCGCAGGGGCAGCGGCGGCCTGCGCCATAAGCGCCAACGGGGTGGCGGCGATGAAGGATGTTAGGGTAAGGATGCGTTTCATGGCTGTTAGGTAAAAAATGGTTTAGATAAAAATGTGCCAGCTTGGCGTGGTGGTTGATGGAAAAGTCTAGAGTTTAAATTCTTTTTTTGCCTGGGCCGCTTGAACAGTATCCGAGTAATTATCGACAAGCTCCAGTGCTGAGCGCTCAGCACGATTATTATCACCGTAGCCCTTGTAAGCGCGTGCTGCACCGAGGAGGGCGGCAGGCATCAACTCTTCGATCGTTCCGTAGAAAGCCGGTATCCGCAAGTAAGCCTCGAGGGCCTCTATGTGGGAGGATCGTTTGGCGGCGAGATCACCACGAAGGAGCCAGGCGCGGGCCTGAACGGATGGCGTGGCCTCGCGCAAGATTTCCTCTATCATGATATTGGCCAGAGATTCGCGGTCTGCACGGGCATCAAGCTGAGCCAAGGCAAGCTTGGCCGTGCCGACAATATCAGGGCCTTGACCGCTCTGCATAAGCTCGCGGGCGGCACTGGTGATTGCCGCTACGTCGGTGCCCAGCAATAATGCCTTGAGCCGCAGCTCAGCCGTCCGAGCCCAGTAGGAGCCGGGCAGTTTGGAAAAGGGTGCGAATTGACGGTAAATCGGCTGTACTATCTGCAAAGCCTCGTCACCCTTTCCGGCCGCAACCAGACCATCGGCTGTATCCAACTCTTCCGGCTCAGGAAAATCCAAGCGGGCGATGTCGGCGATCGGGAACCTTTTTTCCACGGAACCGCCACCTGGTGAGGGTATTTGTTGCACCAAAAAGCCAGGAGACAAGGTAACATCCGCAGCATTAATCTGCGTGCCGTTTTTTAGAATGTAGCGTTGAGCGTGCGCGACCGAAGAAAAAGCCAGGGCCAGACAAAGACCAGTCAACTGACTCAGACAGGTGAAATGGGGGAGGCGTAAGCTCATGTGCTAGAAGGGGCCGGGGTGGTAGGAGCAACGGGAAGAGAGGGTGCGCGGGCCTCTAATTGAGGCTTGAGCGCGACCGCTTGTTTCCACTCGGGGTATTGCTCTAGTTCGCGGAAAGTGAAGAAGCGATTCACCGTAGTTAAGGCCTCCTGTACCTGGCCAAGTTTATCAAAGGTTTCTGCGGAACGTAAATAGGCCTTGGCGACCCAAGGACCGAAACGTTTGTAGGAGAGGTATACACGTTGGTAATGGGCTTGAGCCTTGGCCAAGTCCTCCGGCGTGTTGCGTCGTAAAGAGATCTCGCCCAAATTGTAAAGAGCTTCAGCGGTCGCTTCACCACGCCAACTGCGATTAGCGGCGACTTCCTCAAAAAGTGCTTTAGCAGCCTCAAGACGGCCATTTAGCAACTGAGCACGGGCTCGGCCTAGCGTTGCCTCCTTCAGTTTGAACCGAGCTCCGGCGACATCGATCGCTGCGTTAAATCTGCCCAAAGCGTCGTTACCATCACCATCAAGTAATGCGATTTCGCGCAAACCGACATAGCCGTAATCGGCAAAAATCGAACGGGGATGGGTGGTAATGATTTCCTGATAGAATTTCTTGGCCAGTTCATACTGACGTAGAATCATCAAGGCATCGCCTACCTTACCAAGGATACCCGGGGGTAACTGTTCAGGGGCATACTGTGATGCGATCTTGCCTAAGAGTTCGTTTTTCTTGGCTTCGTCTTTCCGCAGGGAAGCGATTTCGGATTGAACAAATAGGGTCCGCGCTTGAGCGGTAGGGTTATTGCGCGTGCGCTCATCCAGAATAAGCTGTTGGGCGCGGGCAAACAAAACGGAATCCGGAATGGGTTCGGGTTTGGGCTCGCCTTTGCGAACGCGCGGCGGGCGGGCTATGGTAGAAGCAATCTCCACCAGCAAACGCTCAACGTCGCCACGCGAGGGGTCGTTTACGTAGCGACGAGTTATCTGGGAGACCATCTCCAAGGCTTCGTCGGGTTTACCTTCACGGGTGCGGATACGACTGATCCAGTATGCCGCATTGATTACGAACGGGTGGTCCGGGTTTTCCGCAGCAAATTGAGACCACATTGCTACTGCAGCATCAAATTCTTTGCGGGCTTGGTAGAGACGCGTTAACTCATCCAAAACGTAACCAAGTTGTTCGTCGGAAAGAGTGAGATTGAGTGCCTCGTTATAAGCGAGGATAGCTTCCTCCGGGCGGTTTAGACCTGCCAAGGCATCGGCATGAAGAGAATAAATCTCACCACGCTGGGCTTGTTCGGGCGGGTAGTCTTTTAGCCATTTGGCACAAAGTTCAGCGCAAAGGGTGTAGTTCTGCTTGGCGTAAGCGGCGGCGGCGAGGCGGTAGCGAGCATCGGGCACGAAACTACCTTCCGGATAATCCTTGAGGTAGGTTTGTATCTGCGCTTCGGCCTCTGAAGCACGTCCCTCCACCAAGTCTGCCATCGCTGCGAGATACTTGGCCTCCTCAATAAATTTTCCTTTGGGAAAGCTTTTTGCGTAAGAGACCACGGCCGTCTTGGCCTCCGGGTAACGATTCAGACTGAAGAACGTATTCGCCTTCATCAGTTGCAAAGACTCATCAAGGTCAGAGCCCGGGAACTTCTCCGTGGCTAAAGTCAGGAAGCTTAGCTGCGCAGCGGTATCTTTGCGCTGTCCCGCGGCGACAGCCGCTAAATAGAGTGCCTGTGCGCCGAATTTTGAATTCGGGAAGGCACGGACGAATCGGTCTACGGTTTGTCCGACTTTGTCAAAACGAGCAGCGTCAGCGTAAGCTCGCACCAAGCCAAAATAAGCATTTTCCTGCTCGGTGGAGTTAGGATAGTTCGCGATCAAATCCTCGAATAACAGTGCCGCTTCCCACGCTCCTCCACGATCTTGAAAAGTGAATGCGAGGCGGTAACGCAGCGTGGCATCATAACCGGTCAACTTTTCGACCTCGGCTAGGGACGCTTTAGCTTGCTCCAGTCGTGCGTTAAGACGGCGAATCGTATCGGCATCTGTCGCCGAGGGACGCTGCATCCCTTTGAATCGGGTCAACGCGCGTTCCAAGGCAACATTGCGCTTTTTTTGGTCCGCGATCAGCGCATCCCGCGTGCTCACATTTCTAAAAGCGGCAAGCGCGCCGGCATTATCACCGGACTTCATCAAGGCGTCGCCTAGGCTAAGCGAAAGGATGTTCAGGCCGGCGATATTATCTACTAAAGCTAAGTTGCCGCGCAAAAACGAAAGGGCACGACGGGCGTCCGCCAGATTTCCCGAACGTAAATGGAGATCCGTGAGCGACAAAGCGGCATCCGCCCAATCGCGATCTTTGGCGGAGGTCGCGAGCATGCGATTGTAAATCTCAATCGCAACGGGTACCTGACCGGCCTGGGCGGCCGACATCGCCCCGTATAACAAGGCCTTGTCCCGGTAAATCTTGGATTCTTCGAGCTTCTCAAACACAGGCACGGCCTCGGCATACTTTTGCTGAAGCGCCAGAGCCAAACCGGTGATCATGCGCGCTTCAGCCAGAGATGAGGCACCGATCGAGGGCACTTTCTCCAAGGCAGCCCCGAGTTCGGCTGCACGATCGTATTTCTGAATTTGAAAATTCGTGTTGGCTGCGGCGAGCAGTAACTTGTCCAAGGTTACACCAGCGGGAAGGGTCTCGCCGGCTTGGGCGCGCTTGATGATTTCGTCGAGCAGGCTGGCTGCGGCAGCGGGGTTTTTAGCCGTTAGATTCTGTTCAACTTCTGCCACTTGATTAACCAAGGGTATGCTAGGCACTTGGCCTGGAAGGTGTACGCCGGCTACAACAAACGCGGCTAGCGATAGTGGGATGCGTAAGCGGCTGCTGGCGCCGTTGGGGTGACGAGGCTGCGTCATAGGGTAAGAGGGAACAGATAAATATTAATGGGGGGGGTCAAGCGCGGGATCTTTTTTTTACAAAATAAGCAGACCAGTGAATAGTAAGGTCGGATTCTGTGCGAGGGGGATGCTTTCCGCGAAGCGGGATTATCGAGCAGATTCCAAGCTAGCGGACGCGATCTGTAAAGTTTGGTAGCGCCGAACACCCAGTAAAGAAGGCCGCCAATTCTGAACATCAGGGTGAAGCAAATGAACGCGTGCCCCAAAAACCACCGGTGCAATGGGAGCCTCCTCAAGCAGCAGCGCCTCGGCGGCCTGAAACTGCGCGAGCCTCGAAGCGGGGGTAGCTGCGTTTGCCGCCCGATCAATCAGCCGATCATACGCAGGCGAGGACCAGCCAGTCTGGTTGTTGCCACCGCCCGTCACAAACATGTCGAGGTAGGTGTTCGGATCGTTGTAATCCCCAATCCAGCGGGCGCGGGCGATATCGTAGCGCAGGCCCTTCATCGCATCGAGGTAGACTCGGAAATCTTGCGAGACCAAGGAGACGTCGATGCCGAGTTCTCGTTTCCACATGGCCTGAATGGCTTCAAGGATTCGGGTGTTAACCGCATCGGTATTCATCAAAACTTCCAGTCGACGGAACCCTTTCCCATCGGCGAAACCAGCGGCAGCCAACAAGCTACGTGCTTCCGCAGGAGCATATATCTGGCGTGCTTCAGCGAAGTATCCCCCGGTACCTGGAGGCGTGTAATGCCAAGCCGGTAAACGTGATCCCTGAAGCACCGAATCGGCAATTGCTTGTCGATCAATCGAAAGGGCCAAAGCACGCCGCACTCGGGCGTCGTCCAGAGGTGGGCGAGTGGTATTAAACCGCAGATAAAGCGTCTCCAAAAGAGGATCCACCCGTGCCGGAGACGGGGTCTGGGCGCGATAGGTGGCGATGCGGTCCGGCAAAAGGTCGTAAGTCGCGTGGCGCTGACCGGCGCGATACGCCGCCTCGTCGGCCGGGATGTTATCCGTGGGGAAAAACACGACGCGCCGGGGTCCGGTGGCTGCGTCTGAATAATGATAGGAATGACGCACGACTTCGATGCGGTCGTTCGGCACCCAAACCGCGAGCCGATAGGGGCCGTTGCCCACGTAGTTTTCCGGTCGCGTCCACGCCGTGCCTCGTTGATCGATCCGGCCAAATTTCAAAATCGTAGGCGGGTGCACCGGAAACCAGGCTTGATGAGCCACCAAGCCGAGAAAGTAGGGCGTTGGCCGGGCCAGCTCGACCACCAGCGTATGCGTATCGGGTGCGAAGATACCCACGGTCGCGAAATCAGCGGTTTTTCCCGCATTAAACGCTTCCGCCCCTCGCACGGGGAACAGCATATACGCATACTCCGAGGCCAGCGCAGGTCGCAAGATGCGCTCAAAAGAAAAAACGAAATCTGCCGCCACCACCGGTTCGCCATTAGACCAAAGCGCCTTGGGCCGGAGGTGAAAGGTGTAGCGGAGCCGGTCCGGCGAAATCTCCCACGAGGAGGCAGCGGCAGGAACGGGTTCGCCGGAGGTTTCATCAATCGCGGTCAAGCCTTCACCGAGTGCGATGATGATGTTGTATTCGGTAAACGCAGTGGCGAGGTGCGGATCGAGGTCGCCAGGCTCCGCGCCGTTGCCCAGCAGCAGGGTTTGATCTGCCCGCGCGGTTTCGACGGCTGTCTGCCTCGGTCGACAGGAAGTGGAGACCAGAACCCCAAAAAAAAGCACGAGGGAAAGAAAAAAACGCGGAAGCATGGGCCGACCAAAATCGGCGAAACCGGAAAGCGCAAACCCTGGAGTTAGCGGCACAAAAAAGCGGCGGCGATCCCACAGGGACCGTCGCCGCTTTTTTAACGCATTATGAACCTGTTCTCCTCTTTAGAACTGCAAGGCGAAGGTCACAGAGTAATTGCGGCCGGGGAGTACGTTAAACGCGTCGGTGGTCAATACCGTGGCGGGCACCGCGCTAGCGCCAATCGTATCGAGCACCTGGACTTTGTTGTCAAAGAGGTTTCCGACCTGAAGGCGGATCTTGTAGCTCTTGATGAAGCCGCGATCAAATTTACGTCCGTAGCCGAGCGATAGATCTGCCAACCAGAAGTCGTCGCTCTTTTGTGCGCGGGTGGCACCGATGCCAGCGACATCAGGATTGGTGACAGTGTCATATACGGTCCAAGGTCCGACATACTTCTCGGTGAAGGAACCGAAGAGACCATTCTTCTCATAGATCAGGCCCAGCACGGCGGTGCCTTCGGCCACGGTGGGGACCTTCATCTTGGATTCCTTAAACTTGGCCTGGTTGATCGAACCATTGGCGTAGGCGCTAAAGCCCGCGCCGAGCAAGTAGGTGGCCTGAGTCTCGACCCCTTGATAATAGGCGCCCTTGGCGATTCCATAGTAGGAGGGGTCGCCGTTGGCGTCGGTCGGTCCATTGTAGGCGTAATTCTCGAAATCGACGTAGTAAACATCGGCGTCGGCATTCAAGCGGTCGGTCTTATAAACCGTGCCCACCTGGTAGTTCATCGAGGTCTGGGGCTTGATGTCGATTTTGCCTAGGTTGGCATTGTTGACGTAAAAAGAATTGGCCTCGCTGGGAGCCTGAAAACCTTGGGCTACCTGAGCATAGGTGGACCATGTCTTGGTGACGCGGTAGTTCGAAGCGAGGGAGAACATCGTCTCCTCATCGGTGCGCTTGGCGATCAGCGCCTGGCGTCCGCTTGTCTGGTTAACATCCGCGTTAAAATCGCGGGTGAAGCTCATGTATTTCACGCCGCCGTTAACATCGAGCTGCTCGGTAGCCTTCCAGGTGTATTCAGCAAAGGGCTGGTAAGTGGTAATATCGTCCACCAAGTGGTAGAGGTAATTGTAATACGGCTGGCCAAACGCGGTCGCGGGATTGCCGCCGGGAGCCACGGCCTTGAATAAGGCGCTGGAGCTCTGGTCGATGGCGCCGGCCCCGGTGGTGTCGTAATTCACGCCGAAGAGATTCCGATGATTCTTCGAGGTATCATACCAGAGACCGGTCTTGAAAACCCCGGTGTCGTTCTCATTCGAAACGAGGAAACTATCGCCGTAGGTGCGATACTCATTGGTTTTGAGGCGACCCAACATCTGACTGGCGGCGGTTCCGGTGCCGGCCTTGGCCTTTTCGTGGCTCTGGTTGTCGTAGGAATAGGTGTAGAGTTTGTTATCCACCTTCCAGCCGCCACCGAGGTCACTGGTGACGCCGATATACTCGAAATCAGCGGTCTTGTCCTGATAGTTGTATTTGCGATTCAATACATCCAGCTTGTTGGCGGTGGTGTCGTCCTTAAGACCGAAATCGCGGCCAAAGGTGTTGATTTGTGCCTGTGTGACCGTGCCAGGATTGCCGAAGCTGATCTTGTTGTAGGAGCCGTTTAGCGTGATGACCGTATTCTTGCCGATGGGCTGAAGGTATTTGAGGTAGTAGGTGTCACGCGCCATGTCTGCGTTGGAACGGAAACCATCGGTCTTCATGTGCTGGAAGCTGGCGATCACCGAGGCGTTGTTGAGACTCTCGAGCAAGCCGGTGTTGCCCTCGTAGTGTTGCAGGACAGTGCCGTAACTCCCCAAACTGAACGTGGGGATAAATCCGCCCTCGGAGCGAGGATCCTTGGACAGGAGAGCCATGGTGCCGCCGAAGGTGGCGTTGCCGATGGTGCTGGCAGTGCCGGGACCGCGATCCACCACCACTTGGCCGATGAGTTTGGCCGGGAAGTAGCTCGTGGTGTGATGGGTAAACGTATTGTAGTCGCCGAAGGGGATGCCGTCGTAGGTGACGTTGTAGCCGCCGTCGTCGATACCGCGGATGGTGGTGTGCTTCGCTTCGCTCAATCCGGGACCGTTGGTCTCCACGTTGACCACGCTTGGCGTGAGACTCGCTATGGTAGCATAATCGGCGGTAGGCGCCATATTGTTTGCGATATAGTTGATACCGATTGCGGACTGCGGTTGCAGCGCCTCCAGTTTGCTGTCGGTCGGAGCTTGGGTGAGCGCGGAAACGGCGTCGGCCGTGACTTCTAGCTCTTCCAAGCGCACCACCTGAACTTCAGCCGGAGGGGTCTGAGCCCAAGCGGCCGAACCGCAGATAAGCGCTCCGAGTGGGAGCATCTTGATTAAGTTTTTACACTGGATCTGTGTTTTAGCCATGCAGCTACCTAGATAGCTCAACATCATGACGTTTGGGCGGCGACGCAGTGACGATCATGCAACTACTTAAGCCCTCATACCTAAAACTAAAGCAATACGGCAACGAATACGTCAGAGAAACTTCAGCGGACGCGATGAGGTCCACCATTGCCTTCATCGAAATAGGGCACGCCGTTTACCGAACTGATGGTGAGATATTGATGCCAAGTCACAGCACCTAAAACAGCGGAGGCGGTATGACGCACCGTATCAAATGATTCCAATTTGGGCCCTGGCACGGTGAGCGCTTCGCTGAGCACACGTCCATCCATGGGTTTCGGCGGTTTGACCCCGAGCAACCAAAGGATGGTGGGCGCGAGGTCGGTGTTACCGCTGGGCAGCGGATCGGTGACGCCTTTTTTGAAGTCGGGACCAGCAGCTAAGAGGATGTTGTGCAGGTCGAAACGACTTAGACTGGCGTGATTGCCTTCTCCGGGACCGCGTTCCCCCCCGATTTCGGAGATTTGAAGACCCGGCGCGCCGTGAATGTTGGCACCGTCGCTCCATTGAAAAGAAATCACCAAGTCGGGTGCTTCGGGCGTGTCGATGCGGGCGAGCGCGAGCGGGAAGGTTCCTGGCAAGGCATCTCGCGTAAAAAGCACGCCGGTATAATCCCGGGTTTGAAGAAACTCGACCAATCGGCGCAGCACCGCCTGATCGTGACCGGCCACGTAAAGATTGGCGGAACCACCGTTGGCAACCACCAGCACATCGCCGTTAGCGGGTGCTTTTGCGTAGGCCCGGGTGGCGACAAAGCCGTTTGGCGCGAGGTCGGAAACGAGGTCGGCGTTGCGCTCGATGGTGGAGAAACCGTGATCGGAAACGACAAACACATCCGTATTCGGCAAGGCCTTTTTTTCCTCCAGGATTTTCAGCACCAGAGCGAGTTGGTCGTCGCTATTCCTGATCGCAGCGAGCGAAGTTTCCGAACCCGGACTGGTGGCATGCTGGGCAAAATCAGGCTCGGCCAACCAAAGTAGAGAATAAGACGGCACGCCCTCGGCCCATAGTTTTTCCAACAGTGCGCGCGTAGTCCAAGAATCGCGCTCTATCTTGGTTTTGCCAACCGGCGGAAAAGCGCCAAGCGCGGCAGTTATGGCCGGCAAAGCGGCGGCAGGCAGCGTTTCGCCCTCAAAGAGAATCCGGGAGGTTGAATCATCCGCACGCTCCGCGCGGTCTAGCAGGAGAACCACGGGCTTGGTGCCGGCGATCGTGGTGTTAAGAGCGGGTTTCTGCGCACGTAAGATCTCCGCAACGGTAGCGACTTGAAGATAGCGATCGTGACTGATCGCGTCGCCTTTTCGAATAACCTCAAGGTCTTCCAGAGCGACCGACTTGGACGCATTGATACCCGGACGGTATTCCTTATTGGCCATAACTCCGCTAGTGCCCGGATGCGACCCGGTGCCGAGGGCGGTGCCGTTAACCTCGGTGGAGCTTACAAAAACAGAGTGATGATTCTGAAACGTCACCCCTTCTTGAGCGAGTGCCCAAAGCGTCGGAGTATTTTTCGCATTGATAAAATCGGGGCGCATTCCGTCCCAAACCACAACAACGACATGGCGATTCTCGGCCGCTTTCAGCGAACCGGACAGGGCGAGCAAACCAGAGCTAGCCCAAATAAAAAGAAGTCGTGCCGTCGATAACGAGATCATGAATGCACCGCTGTACCGCGCGGTTACGCAGAGCGATAAACAAATGCGCCCTCCTCCCAATTGTGACTCGATCAAGACCCCGTCAGTATACGAACCGGGGCAAACGCGGGTTGCCAAACGCACCGACCAACCAACAAGGTGCCGACATGAAATGGTATTACGTCAAGGACGGGCAACGCATCGGACCGGTGGAACGCGAGGAATTGGACGTCCGCGTGGCTGAAGGCGTGGTGGATGGCTCAACCTTAGTCTGGCGAGTTAGCATGTCCGCGTGGGAGCCCGCACACCGCGTTCTCGAACTCGGCGTGCCTCCGCCTATACCTTGCGCCCCCCCACCTCTTCCCCTCACTCCGCCGTCAACCTTCACCCCTCGTGCGAGCTCGGCGCCTGGCTGGACCCCCGCTAGCCCGCGTCGTATCCCCAGCTCCGCCTCGGCAGCATTCGACTATGCCGGATTCTGGGTACGTTTCGCGGCCAAGATGATCGACGGCATCGTGCTCTACGGAATCGGCCTTCTGGTCGAGCGCGCTGTGGCTGCCCTGTTTTTCGATGGATTGCTGCCTGCACCGCCTGACTGGCCGGGCTTCTGGAGGCTACTCACCATCGTAGCTCCGATCAACTTGGTCATCGCGATCGCGTACACCGTTTACTTCACCCGCCTCCACGAAGCCACCCCGGGCAAACGTATGCTCGGTCTTCGGGTCGTGCGCGCCGATGGCGGCCGCCTCGGCATCGGCCGAATCATCGGCCGCTACTTTTCCGAAACCGTCAGCACCGTGGTATTTTTCGCCGGGTATGTGATGGCCGCTTTCGACGACGAAAAACGCACCCTGCACGATTACATGTGCGACACCCGAGTCGTACGCGGACCGCGCGAGGACTAAGCCGCTCGCGAACTTACTCCGCGGCATCCACCGCGTGAATATGTGACGCGGTAGTCTTGCCCTTGACGGTGATGTCACCCAGCGCCCTCAAAGCATAACGTCCGCGGAGCGCCGCCCGGGTAAAGTCGCTGATGATAACATCGGTGGCGAATTCGGCCCGCCGAGTCAGCGGCTGCAAGCGGGCGGCAAGATTCACTCCGTCGCCAATCACCGAGTAGTTCAGCCGACGTCGCGAGCCGATATTGCCCGCGATTACCTGCGCCGTGTTGATGCCCACGCCAAAAGCGAGCGGCGGGCGTCCCTCGGCCGCCAACTCACGGTTCAACTCCGCCAGCGCGCCGCGCATCGCCAGAGCCGCCCGCACCGCCCGGTCGGCCGAGTCCGCGCAATCCACCGGCGCGCCAAAAATCGCCATGATCTCGTCGCCGATATACTTGTCCACCACCCCGCCCTGCGCCTCCACCGCCGCGCTCATGCGATCCAGATAACGGTTCAACAACGTGATCAACTCGCGCGCCGGCAGCCCCTCCGAAAGCGGAGTAAACCCGCGCAAATCGGCAAACAACACCGTGACTTCGCGCTCCTCGCCCCCGAGCGCCGCCCCGTCGCGCAGCAAGCGGGCTGCGACCTCGGGCGACACGTTTTTATCCAGCAAATCCCGCACCCGGTCCCGCTCCGCCAAACCCGAGCTCAAGGCATTAAACGCCTCGGCCAGCCGCCCGAATTCATCCACCCGGGGAAGATGAATCGCGGTGGCATAATCCCCGCTCGCAATCACCCGCGTGTGCTCCTCCAGCCTGCGGACGGGACGGCTGATCGAGCGGGCCAAAAACAATCCGATCAACAACGCGACCACCAGACTGGCCAGCGTGAAAGCCACCAGCACGTTTTCCAAAGTCCGCGCGGGCGCGAGCTCGACCTCCAGGGAACGTTGCAAAACGACCCACGCCGACTGCCCCGTCGCGGTTTCGACGCGGCGAAAACGGCTCACATACTCCTCCCCGCCCAGGCGCAGGCGCTCCAGCGCCACGTCCGCCCCGGGCCGCACCAAGCGTGATAGCTCAAGCGCGCGTTCCGGGCTGAGAGTGGAGGCGATTACCCGCGGCGTCTCCCCGAGGGTTAAAAAGGTGACCTCCAAACTGGAAGTGTCCTTGAGGTCTTCCGCCGCGACGCGGTCGATGGTAAACCCCATCCCGATCCAGGCCGCGATCTCGGGATGCGGAGCGAAAAGCGGCACCAGAACGATCTGGTTCAAAGCCGCCTCGTCCAAAAAACCCCAGCCGGCCGCCTCCGCCGTCGGCTCCATTTCGGCCACGCTTAGTAAACGACGAAACGGCTCCACCACGGGAGTCTCACTCGACTGCGTGTCGGCGAGCAAACCGCCTTCAGGGTCGAGAATGAAAAGTCCCGAGGCCCGAATGCGATTCTGGTAAGACGCCAATGCGGAGCGCGCGGTGTCTTGGTTAAAAGTCGACCCCAAGAAAAGCTGCCTCAACGCGTAGTCGCCGGCCAAACTCCGGGCGGCGAGCAAGAGAGCGGCCTGCCGCTCCCGCGTGATCGCCTCGAACTGGCGCGCACCGCGATCCAGCGCCTGCTCGACCGCCGCCAGGGCATTGCGCCGATTCGCCTGCGCCACGAAAAAAAAAGTCGTCAACTGCGCGACTGCCAAAAGCCCCACGATGATGCACAAAAGCCGGGTTCCAAAATGACGAAAACGAAACATGCGATTCCGTAATGATGACGCCCGATCAATAAGCGCCCCCGGCCCCCGGCACCGGAGCCCGCCGCAAACGACGTTCCGGACGCAGCGTGAGAGTTAACCGCAGCGGTTCTGCCCCGTTCGTCGTGCCCAGTGTTACCTCGCGGCTAAGCGGCTTGCTGACGCGCGGATGCCACAGCTCCAGCCGGTATCGACCGGGAGCTAAATCTACGAAACGCACCCGGCCGTCCGCCGTGGTTTTCGAAAACCAAGGAGTGTCGAGCACCAGCACGTAAGCCGACATCCAATCATGGATGTTACAACCGATCACCACCAGGCCCGGTTGATCAAAGGTCACCACCTCGCTTCGACCGGGCTCGTAAAGTGGAATCTCGAAACGCTTGGGTTTCGAAACCGAATAAATGTGGTGCTGAATCGTATCGAGATTGGGAAACTCGACCGGTGTGCCCGTGCGCACCGCAGTGACATAGGGCGAGTACTCCTGCTTGATTTGGGAAATCTTCGCCCCGCCGACGGCGGCAGCCGGGACGATCTGTCCGTCAAGTGGCGAGAGCGAGAGAACAGCATCGCTGACCAACTCGCCCGCCGCATCGACCACCAACGCTTCGAAGCTGCTCTGCGCCACCAGCGGTCCAACTAAAATCCCGGCTCCTAGCCCCAAACTTATCCCAAGCCGCCGCCAAAAGCCCGTCCCGCAAACCGCACATGTTATTAGAGGAAAATCAAAACGCATAAAGGAAGCTCAGCGAAACCGTGTCCTGCCGATATTCGACGTCCACGCGGTTGATGAAATGCGCACGCCCATAACGCAGCGCCACGCTGGCCCGGTCGGTCAAAGCGGGCGAAAACTCGCACCACCACTCCTCCAGTTCCGCCTCGACCCGGTAGGAAACCCAGCCCGGTCCAAAAACTCCCGTGGTGGCGGTCGGGATAGCGGCGTAATAACTGGCCACCGCCGGCCCCAGCGCGCCCGCCAGTGCCCGGCCGAAACGCGCCCCCGAAGCTCCGACCGTGAACGTGCCATCCCTCCGCCCGACTCCGAACGAGAACCGAGCCCGAGGGTGCGGATCGAAGTTTACCCGCGCCTCCGCCGCATAATGCGCCACAGCGAAGGTCGCATCCCTCGCCTTATGACCGGTCCAGCTCCCGCTCACCGCCGTGGAAAACCAAGGTCCAAACCGTTTGGAAAGGGTGAGTGCCGCCAGCGCGCCCACGCTGTCCGCGTCGTCCAAGCGCCCGGTTCGCCCGGTTAAACCAGTCTCGGCAGCGAGCACCCAAGCCTCGGGCCCGAGGCCCATTTTACGCGTCAATACCAGACGAGGCCCGAATTCGAGGCGGTCCAATAAATCGTATTCCGGGCTGGTCCATCCGGCGAACTCAAGGTCGAGACGGGCCAGCAAGCGCGGCGTCAGTTGCCGAACGAAGCGGGCCTGGCCGCCCAGTTCGTATTCCGCCGCATCGCGAAAATCCGCCGCGCCCGATGCTCGAGAGATGTTTTCCGTCCAGCGGTAGCTCGTGTTGACCGAGAAAGCGGGCGGAGTGAATGCGGCCCGAAGCGGCGAAACTGCGCCCATGCCCACAACGACTGCGCAAAACGCGAGACCCGAGCTCAACGCGGCAAAGAAACGTCTGGGATGGGTATTCACAGTAAAACGAGCAAGTGAGGCCACACCTTGTCCGCAATGATCTTATGTCCGGACTCGTTCGGGTGGATGCCATCGGCTTGATTCAGCTCCGCCACCCCGCCCACATCCTCGAGTAGAAAGGGCACCAGCGCCCAGTTCTCCGCCTTGGCCAAAGCAGGATAAATCTGCGCATAATCCCGGGCATACTCGCCCATGCTGGTCGGCATAAACATGCCGGCCAACAGCACGCGCACCTGAGGGTTTTTGGCGCGCACCTTGGCGACGATGGCGCTCAAATTTGCGCGGATCAAATCCAGCGGCAGACCCCGCAAACCGTCGTTGGCCCCGAGCGCGAGCACGAGAATCGCGACCGGCTGGCGCGTTATCCAATCAATGCGGCGCAAACCTCCCGAGGTCGTGTCGCCTGATATCCCGGCATTGACGATGCGCCAGTTGGATGAGGGCAGGGCATCGAGCTTGGCTTGCAACAATGCCGGGTAAGATTGCGTGGCCGGGTCGGGCAGTCCGTAGCCGGCGGTAAGACTATCCCCGACGATCAAGATGGTGCGCTTCGCAGCCGGTTCCGCAGCGAGTGCAGCGGCGGAAAGCGCGAAAAGCCAGATCACCGGGGCGAATAGACGAAATAAGTTCATGGCGCGTCGATTGCTTATTAACGCCGACTTCCTTTCTTGCGCAACCCTCCACGCCTAATGACCCACGTCTCACCTATCTTGGCAGTTAACAATGTCAGCCGCACCTATCAGACCGCCGCCGGTCCGCTCACCGTGCTACACGCCGCCAGTTTCGCTCTCTCCGCCGGTGAATCACTCGCCTTGGTCGGCCCCAGCGGCAGCGGCAAGACCACGCTGCTCGGCCTCTGCGCCGGCCTCGATCAACCCACCACCGGCACGGTCACGCTCGCCGGGCGAGTGCTCGCCGGGCTCGACGAGGACGCGCGGGCCCGGGTGCGCAACGAAACCACCGGCTTCGTTTTCCAGAACTTTCAACTCATCCCCTCGCTCACCGCGCTGGAAAACGTGCTCGTTCCCCTGGAGCTGCGAGGCTTGCGCGGTGCCGCCGCCCGCACCCAGGCCGAAGCCTCGGCCAAAGCCCTGCTCGAGCGCGTCGGCCTCGGCGCGCGGCTCGATCACTATCCGGTGCAACTTTCCGGCGGTGAACAACAGCGTGTGGCGCTGGCCCGCGCCTTCGTGACCGCCCCGAGCATCCTTTTTTGCGACGAGCCCACCGGCAATCTCGATGGGGCCACCGCCGCCCTGGTTACCGAGCTGATCTTCGGCCTTAACCGCGAAAAGGGGACCACGCTCGTATTGATTACTCACGACGCCGAACTCGCCAAGCGCTGCGGCCGCGTGCTGCGTCTGCGCGGCGGGGAAATCGTGGAATCCACCGTCTGAGGACTCACCCGATGCGCTTCCTCCTCAAACTCGCCTGGCGTGACGCACGCGCTTCGCGCGCCCGCCTGCTCCTGACCGCTCTGGCCGTTGTCGCGGGCGTGGCCGCGCTGGCCGCGACTGGCTCGCTGGGCCGCAACATCTCCAGTGCGATCGACGACCAGGCGCGCGCTCTTTTGGGCGCAGATATGGTCATAGAGGCCCGCTCCGCTCCCGATGCGAAAGTCGAGACCTTGTTAACCCGTTTGGGCGGCTCGCAAACCCGTGAAATCACCTTCGCCTCCATGCTCGCC
>JAIXRU010000199.1 GCA_027485045.1 Opitutaceae bacterium
ATTGGTCATTGGACATTGGTCCTTGGACATTCCATTTCTGCGGCATGTCCTTTTCCTACGCCCGCACCATTCATTTTCCCGACACTGACGCCGCCGGTGTGGTGTTCTTCGCCCGTTACCTTTCCATTTGCCACGAAGCCTACGAAGAGGCCCTGGCCGCCGCCGGGGTCCCGCTCGCCACGTTTTTCGCCGACCACGGCGTCGTCATTCCCATCGCTAAAAGCGAGGCCAGCTACCTCCGTCCGCTGCTCTGCGGAGACAAGATTCGCGTCGATCTGACCGCAACACGCCTGACGGATAACAGTTTCGCCCTCGATTACGTGCTCTGGAAAACCGGCTCCGCCGACAAACGCGCCGCCGTCGCCCGCACCGAACACGTATGCATCTCTTCCACCACCCGCGAGCGCCAACCGCTCCCGCCCGCAATTACGGCATGGCTCGAAGCGAATTGATTCAGCGCGTCACTTCGCAGCCGAGACGCGTTGCGCATGCACGGTGCCATCGCCATCCACCCAAGGCCGCTTGGTTTCCAGCTCCGCCGCCAAGCGGTCGGCGTCCTGCAACCACAACAACCGCTCGCGAAAGCTTAAGGTAAATCCCGCCAACAGCTGCCCCTGTTCGTGATCATCCCAGCCCCCACACTGCCAATTTTCGTTAGTAAATTTATTCACCGGTAAGGCCTTTCAGTTTTTCCAAATACTGTATGTCGAGCAGGTCCTTTGGGCGCGAAGCCTCGCGTTTCATCGCCAGTAAAATCCGTTTGGAAACCACCGGTATTTTCAAGGTCGGCCCCACCGCCAGCCACTCACAAGCCAGCAGCTCACTCGGCACGTCGAACGGTTCGCTGACAAAGACGTCAATCGGTTCGCGCATGAAACGCTCACTCACGAGCTGAAACACCACCATCTGCGCGTCGTTCAAGGACCCGAAGATTTGCTCAAGGTTGCTTAACTCCATAACGCACTCAACCCCGCCCCGCCCGACTTGCCAAGTCCGCAAGCGCCGAACGGTTGACCTTACCCTGCGCGTTGCGCGGCCACTCCGCCTCCGGCACCGCCACGTAGCGCTTGGGCCGTTTCGCCGCCGCCAGCCGTCGCGCCAACTCCGCCCGCACCGCTTCTAGGTCCCAATCCGCTCCGTCAGCCTTCTCCGGATACAAGGCCACCGTCTCGCAGCCCCATTCCGCATGCGGCACGCCCACCACCACGACGTCGGCCAGGACAAGGCCCGCGACTTCACGTAACACCGCCTCGACCTCGGCCGGGTTCACCTTTTCACCACCGCTGATAAACAAGGCATCCGCCCGCCCCAGCACCCGTAAACCGCCGCCCGCCGCCAGTTCGCCAAGATCGTCCGTGCGCCACTCTCCGGCGATGCGCGTCTCAGGCCAGTAGCCGCGAAACAAACTCTCGCCCGCCACCCAAATGAGCCCCTCATCATCCAGCCGTAGCCGCGCCTGCGGCATCACTTCGCCGCTGGAATCGTCGCCGCTAAAAAACGAGCCCGTCCGCTGCGCCGCGACCATCGCCGCCGTCTCCGTCATGCCATAACTCAAGGCCACCGGCACTTGTGCCGCCCGCGCCCTCGCCAATAAATCCGCTCCAGCCGGACCGCCGCCGACAAACACCGCCGCGAAACTTCTCAGCCACCGCTCCGTATCCGCCTTGCCCAGCATACGCGCCAGTTGCGTCGGCACCAAAGACAAAAAGCCACCTTCCCGCGCCCGTTGCGAAAGCGCGCCCGCCTCCAACGCCTTCCAATCCAGCGCCTCGTAAACGCCCCCCGTCCATGCGCAACGCGCCCAGGCCATCAGCCCGCTCACATGCCAGGGCGGCAACACGCCCACGGCATCCACGCGCGTTACCCCGAAGTGCGCACAAAACCCCGCCACCGCCGCGCCGAGGGTGCGTTCGTCATGCCGCGCCAGCTTCATCGCGCCTGAAGACCCTCCGGTGGCGATGCACAGCCACCCCTCGCGCCCGTCCCAGTCCGGCGGGGTGCGCTCCGCCAATGCCGCCCACTGCGCGCGTTCGCGCTCGCCCCAACCGGGATCGACCAAAAACACCGCCGCGCCGCGCTCCACCAGCGCAGCCCCGGCCCACGCTCTCAGTCGTTTGATCAACTCAACACGTTCCACAGTGCCTCCGCGTCGATTCGTTCCCAATCCTCGCGCCGCACAAAGGGCCCGCTCACCGGCGCATTCGCCCGCGCCTCGGCAAACAGCGGCCATACCCCATAGCCCAGCGCGCGCCGCTCCGCAGGCGGTTTACCTTGCCGCTCAGCCCAGTCGAAGGCCAGCGCCAGCCCAGCCCTCGCGCCGACCGCGGTTTCCAGCGACGAGCCGAAAACCACATCCGCCCCCGCCCGCGCCAAACGCGCCAGCAACGTCGCCGGTTCACCCAGCAGGGCCGGTTTCAAAACCCACACGCCCCGCCAATCCGCCGCCAGCCAGCGCTCGACATCGCGCGCCCCGGCCAACGACTCATCCAAGGCAATCGGCACCGGATAGTCCTCCGCCAAACCGCGCAGCGTATCCTCCGCCCCTCGCGCCTCCGGACTTATGGGCTGCTCGATATACTCAATCGCCGGACGCTCTGCCGCCGCCGCCAGCCAGCGCTCCGCCAGTCGACGATCCCAAGCGCCATTAGCATCCAGCCGCAGTTTAGCCCCGAACGGTAACTCGCCGAGTAGGTCGTCCAAAATTCGCAGTTCATCCGCCGCATCGCCCACCCCCACTTTCCATTTAAAATTCCTGTAACCCAACTCCAGCCGCCCCGCCACCGCCGCCAAGACCTCGCGCCCCGCCGGCAACAAGCCCGCCACCGGTAAAAACTTCACCGTTGCCGCCCCACGCTCGGCTGCGCCTGCCTCGCCGCCGCCCAGACCAGCCCACGCCGCCGCCAGCCCGGCCCGCACGCTACCGCACTCCGTCGGCACTCGCGCCAACGCATCGGCCAAATTTTGCGCTTCGCCCTTCAGTCCCGCCAACGCCACCCCTGCCTCCGTCAACGTTTCGGTGCCGAACCAAGGAATAGGCGCCGCTTCACCCCAACCCACCTCACCGCCGCCCGCTTCGTCCAGAGCGCTCACTTTGATCAAAAAGCCTTCCCGTGCCACCCAAGGTCCATGCGCGGTACGCACCACCGCCCGAAAGGCCAGGCGATAGGGGCGATAGTCGATTTTCCACATGGTTGTACGCAACCCCGCCACCATCCCTATGACTGCGGTTCGCGTCAACCGCTTGAAGTGGTCCAGTCATCCCGTGATCCCATCGCAAATCAATGATCCCATTTGCGAAAAATCAGGAAAATGTTGGTTGTCCTTGAGGCTGCGTACGATTCAATCGCTTCCGCCCCACCTCTTCTACCCCTATGAAAACTCTGCTGGCCTGGCTGTGCCTTTGCCTGAGCTTGACCGTCCTTGTCCAAAGCTCCCCCGCCTCCGAAAACAACGATCCGTTTGAGGTTTACCAATACTTCGTGCCCGGCCCACAGGGCAAAAACTCCGGTGCCTATCTCTGGGTCCCTCCGGGTGCCAAGGTGATCCGTGCCGTTATGGTCGGCATCCATAACGGATTGCCCGTAAACATTCTGCAAAACGCCGCCATCCGCCGCGTCTGCAACCAATACGGCATCGCCCAGATTTTGCTCACGCCCAACGGCAGCGACCTCGGCACCAGCGGCATGTTAAAAGACCTGAATTTCGACATCACCGACCCCGCCCGCACCGAAATCTTCGACCGCTACATTCAAGCCTTGGCCGATGCTTCCAGCCGCCCCGAGCTCGTGCTGGCGCCGGTCATTCCCTTGGCCCACTCCGCTTACGCCTCATTTCCGTTCGATGTGGCAATGCGTGATCCCGCTCGCTGCCTGCTGGCCATGCCGATCAAAGCCGGCCTGCCTAACGTGTATGCATTCTACGGCGAGGGAGGTAAATCCTCCAAACCCGCTCCCGAGCTCACCTTGGGTGCGGTGCCCATCCTCTTCGTCAACTCGATGAACCAATCGACCGTGACAAGCCAGTGGAAGACCCAGTCCGTGCCCTACGGCTCAGGCGCCAGTGGTAACCCCCAGGCTTACCGGGCCGACACCGCCGCAAACCCCGGCGACACCTACCAGCGGGGCAACGAGCTATTCGGCGTAAACTGGGAAATGATGAGCTGCCACTTCGACATGAAGCCGCGCAACTACGAATTCGTCGCTAAATACATCGCCGCCGTCGCTCAGTCCCGTTTACCCGCTACTCCACCTGCACCCGGTGTGCGACCCCTGCTAAAAAACCTCACCCTCGACTCAGGCTGGCTGGTGGATCGTTTTTATTCCAACGCCGCGCCCGGCTCAAACAAGCCCTACTTTGAGCCTGCGCCTTACCGCGCCTACAAGGGTCCTAAAAACCAGGCTTTGTGGTACCCCAACGAGGAACTCGCCCGGCTCACGCAACAAGCGATGCTCGGCGAGAGCACCCGCAAGTTTGAGATGTTTACCTTTCTTGATCGCGCGGGCCAGCCGATCTCCTTGGCCGAGTCCCCGCAAATCGACCTCAGCGAATCGCCGTGGCTGGTCGAGGGTGATGGCCGTTTCACGCTGCGCCCTTATGCCTTCAAGGAACCGTTTCTGGTCTGCACCAACACCGCAAAGAGCCACGAAAAAGACCCCGCCGCCCAGCACCCCATGAGCAACGTGCTCTTCCCCGGCCAGACCACGCTCCCGATTTCCAACTTACCCATTCGGACCGATGTCAACGGCAGCCCGGTCGAACGGGTGCCCGGCATGGATTTCACCTTCCGCCTGCGGCCCCACCGCTTCGCGCCCGAACCGGGAGGATATAATCACTTCTACCTGCATTTCTACAAGGAGGGTAACGAGGAATTCGCATTAGCCGGTCGCAATGTGAAAATCACTTGGTGGCTCAACGGTCAGAAAATCCCCGGCATCAAAGACCAGAAAATCACTTTTCCGCCCCTCGTCAGCGCGCCCAAATCAACCAAGCGCATCAAGCTCACTGCGACCAGCTCGTCCAACCTACCAGTCGGCTATTTCGTTCGCGAAGGCCCGGCCTTTATCGAGGGCGATGAATTGGTCGTCACTCAAGTGCCCTTGTCTGACCCCAAACCCATCGCCATCACTATCGGTGCCTACCAGAGCGGTCTCTGGCAGCCCGACGGCTTCAAGGCCGCCGCCACCGTCTATCAATCCCTCTCCCTCACCCCATGATCCTCCGCCTCCCAAAAATCCGCCACACTCTGCTTCCGCTCCTGCTCGCCGGTGCCGCCGCACTGCGCGCCGACGTCGTGCCCCATATTCTGTTTTCCGACCACGCCGTGCTCCAGCGCGACAAACCCATTCCCGTCTGGGGCCAGGCCGACCCCGGCGAAAAAGTCACCGTACGCCTCGCCGAAAAAATCACCCAATCCGTCGTAGCCGGCGCTGATGGCCGTTGGTCGCTGACCCTGCCCGCCCAGCCGGCTGGCGGCCCCTACCCGCTCGTTTTTGAAGGCAAAAACCGCCTCGAACGCACCGACGTCTGGCTCGGCGAGGTCTGGATCTGCTCCGGCCAGTCCAACATGGAGCGCCAGCTCGGCCTGCGCGGCGGTCAAAAACCGCTTGAAAACTGGGAACAGGAAGTGGCTTCGGCCAACTACCCTCAAATCCGCCACTTCGCCGCCGCCCGCACCCCTTCCGACACTCCGCTGACCGCCACCACCGGCAGGTGGGACGTCTGCTCTCCTCAAACCGCCGCCCAGTTCACCGCCGTGGGCTACTACTTCGCCCGCGATCTCCAGCGACAATTAAATGTCGCCGTGGGCCTCATCCACTCCTCCTGGGGCGGCACCCCGGCCGAAGCCTGGATGCGCCGTGACCTGCTCGCCGCCGAATTTCCAGAAACCCTCGCCGCCCAGGAAAAAGCCATCGCCACTTACGAAGTCGCCCTCGAGAAGTTCAAGGCCGAGGAACCCGCCCTGCTAAAAACTTGGGAGGAAGCCGCCGCCGCCGCCAAAGCAGCCGGCAAGCCCGCCCCCGCCAAACCCTCCGCCCCGCGCGATCCGCGCCTTTCCCAAAACCGCCCTGCATCCCTTTATCAAGGCATGATTACCCCGCTCCAGCCCTACGCCATACGCGGCGTACTCTGGTATCAAGGCGAGTCCAACAACGGCCGCGCCGAAGCCTACCGCAACCTTTTCCCCGCCCTTATCCTCGACTGGCGCGCCCAGTGGGGACAAGGCGAGTTTCCCTTTCTTTTTGTTCAGCTCGATCCATTTCGGAGCCTAACCCCCGAGATCCGCGACGCCCAACTCCACGCCTGGCGCACCACGCCAAACACCGCCATGGTCGTCACCACCGACGTAGGCGACGCCGAGGATATCCACCCCAACCGCAAGGAACCCGTCGGCGCTCGTCTCGCCCTCGCCGCCCGCGCCCTCGCCTACGGTGAGAAAATCGCCTACTCCGGCCCCGTCTTTCGCGCCGCCGCCGTGGATGGCCCACGCATCACCCTCACCTTCGACCACCTCGGCGGCGGACTCGTGGCCAAAGACGGCCCGCTGCGCGGTTTCACCGTTTCCAGTGATGGTAAAACCTTTGTGCCTGCCCAAGCTGAAGTCGTCGGTGACACCGTCGTGCTCCATAACGAAACGATTACCAAGCCGGTCGAAGCCCGCTACGGTTGGTCTAACGTTCCGGATATAAATCTGTTCAATGCCGCCGGCCTGCCCGCCTCGCCCTTCCGCACCGGCCCACTCTAAAACTAATTCGACCGGTTTCGCCGCCACGGAATCGGCTACTTGCTATCCATTACGTAGTCACCATCCCATTCTGGCCCCGGCGGTTGGGCCAGCAACGCACGCACCCTCTGCTGGTACACTAGCGACGGATTGTTATTCGCAGCTTTGCTTGCACCCACTTCGGCGAACTGCGGTTCCAAGGCGGCGGAAGCCTCAAAATCCGTCAACGCGCCCGCCCAATCCCGAGCGTAATACTTGGCCAGCCCTGTCTCAAACCGGGCGATACACTCCCGGGTGCGATCCGTCACGTCTTCGCGCAGACCGACCAACTCATAAATCGGTTCCGGTGCCTTGCGTCCCTTGACCACCACCCGTCCCAGCGCGCGAAACACAACCGCCTCCGGATTCACCGCACGGCAATCGCGCCAGGTTTGCGCCGCGCACATCGTTAGCACCCCCCAAGCCTTGGCTCCCGACTCCATGCGCGCAGCCAGATTCACCGTGTCGCCCATCATCGTATAACTAAAGCGCGAGGCGCTGCCCATGTTTCCCACCACCGCGCGGCCGGTATTAAGGCCGATACGGGTCCGCAGCCTGAGCACGATGTCGGGCCAGCCTTTGCTCGCTTGCTCGTGCCGCCATTTCTCGCGGAGTTCGCCGCAACGCCGCTGCACGCGCAGGGCGGTCACACACGCGTGGTAGGCATGGTTGGGCAAGGCCAAGGGAGCGCCGTACATCGCCACCACAGCGTCGCCGATATACTTGTCCAAGGTGCCGCCTTCCGCTTGCACGATGTCGGTGCAAGCCGTCAGGTACTCGTTCATCAACTCGACCAATTGTTTTGGGCTGAGAACTTCGGAAAACGACGAAAACGATTCTATATCACTGAAGTAGGCGGTGATGGTTTCCTCCACTCCCCCCAGAGTTGGTTCCTGTCCGGAGTCCACCATTTGCGCCACCACCGAGGGCGCCAGATAAGCTCCAAACAAGCCCTTTATTCGGCTTTTTTGCTTTTGCTCCAAAACCAATTGAACCGCCCCGCCAATGAAGGTCGAACTCAAGGCCGCTCCGACTGGCACGACCATGGGTATCAACAGGTCGAAATGAAGAAACACCCAATGACCACCCACCACGTAGCCAACCAGGAGTAAAATCGCCAGACCCCGCCATAGCGCGTTTCGCCGCCCCTCGACCCCCAGAAAAAGCCCGACCACCAGCGCGCTCAGCCCCAATGCAAACACAGGCGTCGTCCACTCGGGCGGGCGCTGGATGAAACGACCCGACAGAATCGTTTTTACCATGTTGCCATGAACGCTGACCTTGGGTGCCGGCTCACGATCAAAAGGTGTGGTGGCCAGATCCTGCATCAACGGATCGACCGGTCCGATTAGCACCACCGCATTCTTAAAATAATCGTCGGAAAAATACTCTTCCACCGCCTTTAAGCCTGCTGCATTTCCTGAAGCCGCGATCCGGGCGAGTTGATTGAGGTCGGCGATGCTCACGCGACGGTTTCGCGCATCATCCACCCACGGCGAAAACCAGTTGATTTCCGCCCACTGCCTTTGGCTTAGCGGTATGGAGCGCAGCAGGCCCTCGGTGGGGGAAACCAAGTCGATGCGGTCGCGACCGATTTTCACATCTTCCGATTTAAGGCCAAGATACAGCCGGGATAGCTCCAACGAAAGATGCAGGTAATCACGCCCCTTGACCGGAGCGTAAAGCGGCACGCGGCGTGTGCCGCCATCCTTGGTGTCGATTATGCCCACGAGAGGCGGGTTGAATATAACCCCGCCAAAGTTCCATTCTGGTGTCTCTGGAGGATTTTCTCCCGGCCCGTCTATGACCTCGGGTAAAGGGCGAAGACGTTGCTCCCCGGTGCGCGGGTCGGTCTGTACCCCGCCTGCGTAACTCGCCGCCAACACCACAGATGGCACCGGCCCGGCCACCCGTTTGGCATTGGGATAGGGGCTGATCCCATTCACTAAATAACGCCCGAAAAAAAGATGCCCTTCATCAAAACGCTCGCGGCTTACCAAATTAGGAATCCCCGCTTCGGAAAACACTACGTCGATCCCGACCGTCTTCGCCCCGCCGCGCGTTAGCAATAGCTCGCAAACCCTTGCGAAGATCGCCCGGTCCCACGGAAAACTGCCCAGTTGGTTGATCGACTTGGTATCGATATCCACATACACCAGATTAACCGGTGCCTCGATCGGTCCGCGCAGCCGAAAGCGGAGGTCTTCCTCCAGATTACGAAGCGGACGCAAAGCGTTGAGCTGATCGAAAAGCAGCCAGACCAGGCAGATCGCCAGCAGGCTGAGGTAAAGCCACAACGTAGAGCGTATCGAGCGATGGGAGATCACGCACAGGGCAATGACTGTTCCATCCGAGCTGGGCAACCGAAGAGCGTCCAAGCGCGGCGCAGCCGTGCATATTCTTAACCCGATAAACGAGGAAACCCCGTCCGCTTGAGGCGGACGGGGTTCCAAGGGAACCTGATCAGGTGGCTAGGGCCAGACGACTTACGACAGGAGTCGCAAGGCGGTCTGGGAGGAACCGTTGGCTTGTGAAAGCATCGCGGTACCTGCCTGCACCAGGGTATTCCATCTGGCTAGCTGTGTTGACTCTTCCGCCACGTCCACATCGGTGATGCGGCTGGTGGCGGCCTCGAGGTTGGTCTTGTTTACGGTCAACAATTCCGAAGCGAACGCGAGGCGACTCTGTTCAGCGCCGTTGCCGGCGCGCATGGTCGCTACGTTTTCGATCGCTGTGGTGATGTCAGAGAGCTCGACATCGCCCAGACCCGAGACGGAGGAGGCGGTAACTACGCCTACACCCGTGTTGGAACTGGAGACATCGCGATTGCTCAACGATACGGCGGAGGTCGTGGACGCATCTTCGGTCGTGGAGACCGAAAGCGCGGTTCCGAACAGCGCAATACCGTTGAACTTCTCACTGGAGATCGAAGTCAGCTGTTCTTTTAGTTGGCTGAACTCCGTATCATAGTTGGCCTTATCGCCAGAACTCTTGGTGACGTCACCGTGCAGAGTCTTGAGTTCGCTCATACGGTCGAGGATTTTACCCGTGACCTTGAGAGCTCCGTCTTGAGTCTGCAGATAGGAGGCGGCGTTGGCGATGTTGGTGTTGGTCGCGCCTTGGCGTTTGGCCGTGGCGGTGAGCTTCATTGACACCGCCAAACCACCTGCGTCATCGGAGGGGTTGACGATTTTGGAGCCGCTAGAAAGCCGGTTGAGGCTCTTTTGCAGCATCGTGTTCGAGGCGGCCAGGTTGTTGGAGGCAACGGAGGCCGAGTAGTTGCTATTAATTACGACTGCCATGGTAGTATCTTTCCTTGATGAGTGCGACGTCCGTCGTCGCCACGAATCCGGGGGAAACGGCCCGAATCATACCGTCTGGAGCTGAAAAGCCCCAAAGCGTTTTACCGGAGGTAAATTGGTCCGCTGGCTGGCCAGTGGTAGCCTACTCATCAAGGAGATACTAAAGTCAAAGAACGAAATTGGCAGAGGCCGATACGAGGGCAGAAGCAGTCGCGCCACCGACCGGGCGCGTCTACTGATCAAGCGGTTGAGCCGCTTAGCTTTGCAGCAGTCTTAGGGCGGTCTGAGCACTCTGGTTGGCCTGGGTCAGCATGGAGGTGCCGGCCTGGACCAGGGTATTCCAGCGTGCAAGTTGGGTGGATTCCGCCGCGACATCCACATCGACGATGCGGCTGGTGGCGGATTCCAAATTGGCTTTGTTGATCGTCAGCATCTCGGTGGCGAAGGCCAGCCGGCTGAGCTCGGCACCGTTGCTGGCGCGCATGTTGGCGATGGTCTCGATCGCCGTGGTGATGTCGGTCAGTTCAATATCTGCGAGTCCCGAGGTCGTCGTGGCGGTGATGACACCGACACCGACGGAGCTGCTCGCCAGATCGCGATTGCTAAGCGTTAGCGCCGTGGTGGAAGAGCCATCCTCGGTCGTGACCACGGAGAGCGAGGTGCCGAACAGCGCGATACCGTTAAAGGTCTCGCGAGTGATCGCGGTGAGCTGGGTCTGCAGCGCGTTGAACTCGGTGTCGTAGTTGGTCTTGTCGGTGCTGCTCTTGGTAACGTCGCCGAAGAGGGTCTTCAGCTCGCTCATACGCTCCATGACCTTGGAGGCGACCTTGAGGCCACCGTCCTGAGTCTGAAGGTAGGAGACTGCGTTACCGAGGTTGTTAGCTACCGCACCTTGGCGCTTGGCCGTGGCGCTTAGCTTCATCGAGACTGCCAAGCCGCCGGCATCGTCCGAAGGATTTACAATTTTTGAGCCACTGGAGAGCCGGTTAAGGCTCTTTTGTAGCATGTTGCTCGAGGCGGCTAAGTTGTTCGAAGCGACCGTAGCCGCGAAGTTGGTGTTGATTACGACAGACATTGTGATCTTCCTTGATTAATACTACCCTGTCCGTAGGGCGACGGGCCAGAAGGGGATCTGGACCAATCCGGCTGAGTTGTAATTCTCAGTTACCTTATTAATACGGACTCGCGCAAAAAAACTTTAACCGTTTTTCTTAAAAATTCGGTGTTTTTAAAAAACTCAAACGGGCGACCTAGGGCGTGTCTCTGAATTAAGCCGGGCCAGCGCGAGGGGGAAAGGGCGCTCGGCCAAGGCGACCGAGGCGGAGGTGGTCCAGCGGGCCATGCCGCCGAGGGCAACGCTGGCCCAGTGCCCTTTCTCCCTCGCTCGTAGAGCTTCAGCGATGGGCTGGTTTAGTTCAGAGACACGCCCTAAAGCTGGCCCGCTTCTCCTCATGGCAAGCCCGCACCGCTTGGGCGAACGCCTTGGCCTGGCCGACGTGATCAAACAAAGGCCCGGCCATCAATTGACCGCGCAAGACACGCGCTACCGCAGCCAGGGCGCTTCGATCCGCCGCGAGCGCCGTAGCCACACGCACATAATCCGACACACTGGCCACCGCCCATTCGGGGTGCCCCGCCGCGTTCAATAGCGAAGCACCTACGCGACTACGGTGCTCATTTCCGATCAAGGATACCACCGCCCTGCCCATCCAAAGTGCTTCGCAAGTAGTTGTAGTTCCGTGGTAAGGGAAGGGATCCAGCGCTATATCCATTCGTTTATAAAGATCTAGGTGATCACCCGCCCCCATCGTGCGTCCCAATAAATCCAAACGCGCAACATCCATCCCGGCCGCCAGGCACCTTTGCTCCATCTCCCGCCTCCGGGCGGTAGTTTCCAGGCCATGACCTTTCAACAAGAGTCGCGAGCCCGGCGTTGCGGCCAGGACCTCCGCCCATAATTGAAGGGTGAAATCCGAAAGCTTTGCCGGGTTGTTAAATGATCCAAAAACCACCGGTCGTCCGGGGTCCAGCGCCGCTTCCGGGATATAAATTTCAGGAGCGTTTTTCGGTGGCAGAAAGCTCCACGCACAGGGCGCGAATCGCACTAATTTCTCCGTGTAAAAGGCATCCGTCAGTCCGACCGGGTCCGCCACCGCATCGGTGAGGCGATAATCCATTTCCGCCAGTCCTGTGGTATTGGGGTAACCGAGATAGGTGAGCTGCACCGGAGCCAGTCGCCGCGCAAAGAGCGGCAGACGATTCCGACCCGTATGCCCGGAAAGATCCACCAACACATCCGGCGCGTCCGCTCGCAACACCGCCTCCACCTGTTCGCCACTCAGGCCTGCTACATGCCGCCAGCGTTTCGACTTCGCCTGCAAACGGGCGCTCACTTCGTCCACTATCGCGTGATCGTGGTAAAGCCATGGTTCCAACTCCGCCGCCTCGAAATGATCCAGCAAAGGCTCGAAAAACGCCGCCACCGCATGCCTGCGAAAATCCTGCGAAAGCACCGCCACCCGCAAGGGTCCCTTGGCCTCCCGTGGTGGCAATACCGCCGGCTTCGCCACTGCTTGCACCCGTCCATAGCTCACATGGGCCGCTAAGAGCGACTCCGCAGTGCTTTCGTGCAAATAGTTTAAACACATCAAACGCGCGCTGCCCGCCTCCGCATGTCGGGGTTCGTGCTCAAGCGCCTCCTCGTAGGTGGCCAAGGCCTCGCGCACCCGAAAAGCTTCTTGCAACGCCAGTCCCCGCCCCACTCGGGCGAGGTTTAACTTGCCATCCAGCGCGAGCGCCCGGTCCAGGGCAACCAGAGCGGCATCCGGCTCGTGCAGGGTCGCCAGTGCGATGCCATGATTCAGCCACGCAGTGGCTTCCTCTGGCCAGCGCCGGGTCGCCTCGGCAAACAGACTGTGCGCCACATTCATGCCCCGCAGCTCCACCGTCAAAGTCGCCACCCGGCCAAATGCCGCCGCACTCCCCGGCTTGAGTTCCGCCGCCCGCACCGCCGCCGCCAAGGCCTCCGCCAATTGCCCGGATCGCTGCCGCAACAAGGAAAGGTGCTCCCACGCATCCGCCAGTTTGGGATCGAGCTCCACCGCTTTTTGCACCGACGCCACCGCTATTTCCAGTTCTCCCCGGGCCGCTCGGGCCACCCCAAGTCGAAAATGGGCCAAAGCCGAACGAGGGCTCAGTTGCACTGCCCTCGCCAATAAGGGAATCGCTTCGTCGGTGCGCCCGGCCTGAAACAAGGCCAGACCACCGAGATGCCAGGCGTCAAACGACTGCGGGGCCAGTTGCCGCGCCTGCGCGTAGAGGGTAGCCGCCGGCGCGAAACGCCCCGCTTGATGATGAGTCAAGGCCTGCTTGATCAAGACAGCGGGATTAGGAGGCGGCATTGGGTTCGTTTCGGCTCAGCCAGCAGGACCTCAGCGCATCGGCAAAGCGCCTCGCCTGTCCGGCATGGTCCAGCAAGGGCCCCGCCGCCATCTGTGCACGCAGGCCGGCCACTCTCGATGCCAAGCGTTCGGGATCGCCCGCGAGTGCCGCCGCAATCTCCACGTATTCGTCTGGTGTGGACGCTACGCAGTCGGCCTGACCAGCCGCGTGCAAAAGCGATACGCCTACCCGCCGCACATGCCGGTCTCCGGCCAGCGTAACCACCGGCCTGCCCATCCACAGCGCTTCGCACGTGGTCGTGGTGCCATGGTAGGGCAATGGGTCCAGCGCCACGTCGATGCGCGCATAGGCAGCCAAGTGCTCGGCTACTCCGACCATGGTGGGTAAAATCTGCAACCGCTCGGGCTCAATCCCCGCCTCCACCGCCTGCCGCGTGACAATCCCTCCCACATCCTGTCCTTTCAACAACAGCCGCGACCCCGGCACGGCAGCGAGCAAGCGCGCCCAGAGTCTCAAGGTGGCCGGGGACAGCTTGCTGAAATTGTTAAACGAACCGAAAACCGGCGCCCCACCCCCCGCGCACGGCGGAGCCACCACCGCAGGAGCCGTAGGCGGGGGCTTGAAAGACCATGCCGTTTGGGCGAAGCGCACCACTTGCTCCGTATGCAGCGCATCCGCCACCCCGACGGGGTCGGCCCACGCGTCGGTGAAACGAAAATCCATCGCCCGCCCGCCGGTCGTATCCGGATATCCGAGATAGGTCACCTGCACCGGAGCGAGCCGCCGGGCCAGCAGGGGCTGGCGGTTGAACCCCGTATGCCCGGCCAGATCGACCAGGATATCGGGTGCATCCGCCCTGACCGTGCGCTCCACCCAGGCATCATCCCGGCCGCCAAACTCCCTCCAGATCGCCGCGTGGGAACGCAAACGCGCGCTCGTTTCATCCCGCGTGAAGTGGTCGTGATAAAGCACGATCTCGATTTCCGCTTTCGGCAAATGCTCCAGCAAGGGCTCTAGGAAAAACGCCACCGAATGATTACGCATATCCGGCGACAAAAACGCCACCCGTAGCCGTTTACTTGGATCGCGGCTCACTGTTCCCGTCGCTTTGGGCGGTTCGCCAGCCGGACATCGCCGTCCGAAGGCTCGGTGCTCCTCCGCGATTTGCTCCCGCGACAAATCATCGAGATAATGCAGCAACATCAGCCGGTAACTTGCCGCCCGAAAATCCCCCGGATCCAACTCCAGGGCGCGCTCAAACTCCGCCCTGGCCTCGTCGATCCGATGGCAGCCGTAAAGCGCCTGCGCTCTCACCGTATGCACGGCCGAATCCTGTGGCGCCAGGGCCAGCGCACGCTCCTGACAGGCCAGGGATTCCACCGGCTTGCCCAAGGCCAGATAGACCCGGCCCAATTGCATCAGCGGGGCCGCCGAGTCCGGTTTCCGCTTAACCGCCTGCTCCAGCGCCGCCAAGGCTTCCACTGACTGTCCGCCATGAAGCAAAAATAAGCCGTAGTTGGTCCACAACTCCGCGTTACCCGCATCCAGCTTGAGCGCTTCGCGGAACCTCGCCGCCGCCGCATCGCGGCGCTCCACCATGGCGAGCGCCATAGCCAGGCACATCTGGGTCGCACCCACCTTGGGGTTAATCCGCGCCGCCGACTCCAGCCACTCCACCGCTTCGGCCCCTTGCCCGAGTTGTAACAAAACCGTGCCCCCGAGGTGCAATAATCGAAAGTCCCTGGGATACTTCGGGCGCAGGCGCCGGTAGTGCGCCAGTGCCTCCGCGCCCCGCCCGGCGCGTTGCAGCGCGATGGCGGCGTCCAGTGGAGTCGATTGCGGGGAGGCGGAGGGCACGGGGAAAACTCAGGCTAGAATGCGCCGCAATGCCTAGGTGCGCGCCAGCACTTGCGCAAGCATGGCGGACAACACCGGCCCCACGGTTTCCTTGCGGTTAAAATGCTCATAGATGCGACGCCGCTCCGCTTCCGTCGCCTCCAGCGCCGCCTCGGCGGCTGCGCGCAAAGCGGCCAGATCGCCATGTGCGTAACGCCGGATCAGACCTTCCTTCGCGAGATCATCCAAACGCCCGCCTTGAGCCGAGTTTTCCGAGACCGGCACCAGGCCCATGCAACCGCACCAAAACGGCCTGTCGGTATGCGCCCGCGCCATTGCCGGGGTGGCAAACTTGCGCCCTTCCGGACACAGGCCCGCGATGTAACGGTTCAAAGCGGCGCGCCCGCCCACGCTGACCGAATGATCGTGGCTGGCCACGAAGCGGTCCTTGAAAGTCTTGGTCAGAAAATCGATTTGCCGCTGGCGGTGCGGCGTCAATCCGAGCTGCGAACCCAAAAATAAAATCTTCCGCTCCGGCGTGTCGTTAAACGGCACTTCAAAGGGACGTACATTGGCCACCCAGCTCCGGTGAAGGGTCAGGCAGTCCGGTCGCAGCTTGGCCGCCGCGGGACCGAGGGGGAATTCGTCGTGAAGAAAAACATCCAGATGCGGAGCCAGCGCCGGAAAACAGGCCATCTCGCGGCTGGCCTCGTCGAACGCATAGTAGGCGATCCGCACCCCATGCTTGCGCAGGAAAGCGCAAAGCGGCCCGAGCGAGGCGCCGACATGAGTGGGTTGTTGCCCCATGAATACCAGCCACCAGGCCTCCTCGGCAGGTTTGCTCACGGCTTGTTCGGCCAGCGCAGCGAAACCCTTTACGCCCAGCGTCCAGGCCGGTGCCATTACGAGGCCCTTGGGTGCGGGCATCTCGGCAAAACAACGCACACACTCCCCATGCCAGTCACAATCCAGCCGGGCCATGCGCCGCAGCCGATCATCCGCCCCCGCCGGCAAACGTCCGGCATAATCATACTCCGGCAGTCGCGCGAGATAGGCTGCCGCCGGTTCGAGTTCACCCGCCCATTGGCTGTAAGCGACGATCCTTACTGTGGTCGGGGCAGGCGTGGGCATGGAGCAAACTTCGGTGATTAAACCGCTCCGACTTCTCGGAAGGCCGCCTCGGCCAGCGCCG
>JAIXRU010000097.1 GCA_027485045.1 Opitutaceae bacterium
CCCGTGCTCTACCGCGGCGCATCTGGCCTCGTCGCCCACGAATGCATCATCGACCTGCGCGGCTGGAAAAAACACGGCCTCGAAGTAGAGGATGCCGCCAAGCGCCTCATGGACTACGGTTACCATGCCCCCACCATGAGCTGGCCGGTCGCCGGCACGCTCATGATCGAACCCACCGAGAGCGAAAGCCTGGCCGAGCTGGATCGTTTCTGCGACGCCCTCATCGGCATCCACGGCGAGATGCAGGCGGTGGCCAACGGCGAAGCCGACAAGCTCGACAACCCGCTCAAAAACGCCCCGCACACCGCCTCCGTGGTCTGCGCCGACGAATGGACCCGCGCCTACGGCCGCGAGCTCGCCGCCTTCCCCGCTCCCTGGGTGCGCGCCAGCAAGTTCTGGCCAGCGGTCGGCCGGGTGGACAACGTCTACGGCGACCGCAACCTAGTTTGCAGCTGCGTCGGCATGGAAGCCTACGCGACCTCCGCCAGTCCCGCCTAAAATCTATTCTCATGCCCACAGTCACCCGTCTCCTCCACACCCGCTACCGCGTAAACGACCTCGCCGCCTCGGTGAAGTTCTACACTGAGGCTCTAGGCCTGATACTAACGCGCCAGCACACCTCGCCACGCGGCGCCCAGCTCGCGTTTCTGGCTACGCCCAACTCCACCGAGGAGATCGAGCTCTGCCAAATGCCCGACGGCAAAGCCGAGCCGGTCAAAGTGCAGTCCGATCTCACCCACCTCGCCTTCGAGGTTACGGATCTCGCCGCCTTCGCCGCCGAAGCCGCCGCCAAAGGCTACCCGCTCTCCGACGGCCCCACAGTGACCGGCAGCGGCTCGCTCATCGCCTTCCTCGACGCCCCCGAAGGCTACGAAATCGAACTGATCCAGCGCGCCAAGTAGCGTCGCGTTCCGAATGTAGCCCCGATCGCTGATCGGGGCGGTTTTCGCCTCACTTAGCCGGCTCGGCGTTCTTGCCCGCCTCGGCCTTCGCCGCAGGCTCCGCCGTGGTGCTGGCAATATCGCGAAGCCAGCGCCGCCCGTCAAAAAAGCTCACGTAAATCATCATGGTAAACAGCAAAGCCACGAAACCGGTCTGCACTCTTTGAATAAAACCAATCGGCAAAGACCGTCTCCTCAGCTTACCGATCGTAGCGAACAACATGTGGCCGCCATCAAGCACCGGCAGCGGAAGCAGATTAAACATCGCCAAATTAACGTTCAGCAAAATCGTTAAGGACAACACGAGACGAATATCCAATTGCGCCATTACGTGATAAACCCGTGCGATGCCGATCGGCCCGCTCAGCTTGGAAAGCCCCACGTCGCTATTCCGGCTCAGCAAACTTGAAAACGTGTTCACTGTTCGCCACGCGCTATCGGAAATCTGCTTCCAAGGAGTCGGGTGAATAAGGACCACGTCCGGATCGAAAACGATACCCAATTCCTCGGCCAGTTTCTCCTTAGTTGGCATCGTTAAGCTGAGAGGCACCAGCTGCCCGGCCCTCTCCACCTCTAGGATCACCGTTTGGCTAACTGCTAAACGCATCGCTTGGCTAAAAGTCACGAAGCTGTTCAACGCTACCCCGTTCAAATTCGTTAGACGGTCTCCGGCCTTCACACCGGCCTGAGAGGCTGCGGAAGCGGGATCTATCTCAACCACTTTTAATTCCTGCCAGGGCGACACCCCGAGCGTGCGCATCTTATCGTCGCCGGTCAGCACTGGCCTCGTGGTCAACACCAGCGTCTCGGACCCACGTTTAACGGTGATGAGTGCCTGCGGCTCGCCTGAGTTGGTGCGGCCGGAGCCGGTAAATAAAAGCTGCTGCATCTCGTTCCAAGTGCGCACTTCATTACCATCAACCTTGATGATCGTATCTCCTGCTTGGAGACCGGCAGTGGCGGCAGGGCTGGGCACTTCGCGGCTGTCGGCCAGCTTCAAAGTGGGCGCGACATAACCGATCTTCGTGCGCTGTGTATACCCGTTGGCAGGCACACCCACTTTCCAGAGAATGGTCGCCAGCGCGAAGGCGAACACGATGTTCATAAACGCACCGGCCCCGAAAACCAGCATGCGCGTCGTATAGCCGGGAGACGGCAGCGCCGCCGTCTCCGCCGAGGGCTCGCCCTCCAGACCACGCATGTCCGCCAGTTGCGGCAGCGCTACGTAACCACCCAATGGTAGCCATGAGAGCCGGTATTCCACTCCATCCTTACCCACCCATTTTAAAATCGCCGGGCCGAACCCGATGGAGAACCGCTCCACCTTAACTCCACGCTTTTTCGCGACCCAGAAGTGCCCAAGTTCGTGCACAAAAATCGACCCCCCGAAGAAAACCGCGATCATGAGTAAGGTCCACGCGCTGGAAGTGAGGATTTGATAAATATCCATATAAAAAAGAGGGTGGTGCGTTAAAATGACAGGGAGTTAGGGAGGTTAGAGTGGCCTTAAAACTGGCGCTCTGCAAACAAGCGCGCTTCCGCATCGACCGCCAAAACCGCCGAAAGTTCATTCGCCGACGCATTTCCCAAGGCCGCCAGCGTCGCCTCGGTGACCTTCGCGATACCCAGAAACGGCAGCCGCCCGGCCAAAAACGCCGCCACCGCCACCTCGTTGGCCGCGTTGTAAATCGCCGGCGCAGCCCCACCGCAAACCATCGCCTCGCGCGCCAGCCGCAACATGGGAAACCGCCCTTCGTCGGCCGGGCGAAACTCCAGCGAAAACAAGCGATCAAGCGAGAGCGCCTGGTCCGTGCCGCGCCTTCCCCGCGACGGGTAAAGCAGGGCGTGCTGGATGGGAAAGGTCATCGAGGGCGGGCAGAGCTGGGCCAGCATCGCCCCGTCGGTAAACTCCACCAGGCAGTGCACGATGCTCTGCGGATGCACCACCGCCGCGCATTGCTCCGGACGCAGCCCGAAAAGCACCGACGCCTCGATCAGTTCCAAACCCTTGTTCGCCAGCGTCGCACTATCCACCGTGATTTTCGGCCCCATCGACCAATTCGGATGCTTCAACGCATCCGCCACCGTGGCCTCGGCCAGTTTGGCGAAAGGCCAGTCGCGAAACGCCCCGCCCGAGGCAGTCAAAATCACGCGCCGCACCTCTTCGTGCGCCCGGCCTTCGATGCACTGAAAAACCGCGCTATGCTCGGAATCCACCGGCAGCAGCCGCGCCCCGGATTTTTTCGCCGCCGCCAGCACGTGCGATCCGGCCAAAACCAAAATCTCCTTCGAGGCCAGCGCCAGATCCTTGCCCGCCGCCAAGGCCGCCAATGCGGGCCGCAGCCCCGCCGTGCCCACCACCGCGACCAGCACCACGTCCACCTCGGGCAAAGTGGCGAGTTGCTCCAGCCCCTCGACGCCCGGCGCATGCACCACCGCACCGGGCGGCAGGGCGGACTGCCCGGCGGCGCGCAGCGCGGCGGCGGCGCTCTCATCGTAAAGCGCGAGATGCCGCACCCCGAAGGCGCGCGCGATGCCCAGCAGTTTGTCGGCGTTGCCATGCGCGGCCACCGCGACCAGCTCCAGCGTCTCGTGATGAGCACGGATTACCCGCAAGGTGCTGTCGCCGACGGACCCCGTCGCGCCGAGCAGAGCGACGCGTTTACGACGCGGATACGGAGCCGAAGACATGGCGCGGGAGCTCAAAGGCCGTGCAACAACGCGAAGGCGATATAGCCGACCGGAGCGGTGAGAATAAGGCTGTCGGAAAGATCAAACATACCGCCAATACCAGGTATGGCCTGGCCCGCATCCTTGGTGTCGGCGCGGCGCTTGATCACCGACTCGATCAGATCCGAGACAATCGCCAGCACCGCGATGGGCAGGGCAACCAAAGCGGCCACCAGCGGAGTAAAGTTGGTCGGATAAAACCCTGCCAGGAAATGTGCGAGAAGCCCGCCTACAACCAACGAGATCAACACCCCGCCAACCGCGCGCTCCCAGGTTTTCTTGGGGCTGATTCCGGGGGCCATCTTGTGCCGCCCAAAAGCGAGACCGGAGAGCAGCGCCCCGACATCGCAAAACTTCGATACCGCGATCAGCCAGATCGCCAGCATCAGTCCGGTCTTTTCGTGCGGCCCGGTCACCACCGCCACCCGCACCAGGTAGGAAAGCATGAAGGGAACGTAAAGCACGCCGAAGAGCGACCACGCGAGGGTTTCCACCCGGTTCTCCGGCCGACGTTCGCCCAGCACACGCAAGGCAAACACCACCACGGCGGCGGCCAGGATGGTGCCGGGCGCCGCCAGCTCCG
>JAIXRU010000100.1 GCA_027485045.1 Opitutaceae bacterium
CGAGCGCTCGCTCCGCTTGGCTCAATTCAGCCTCTATTTCCTTCATTACTGCAGAAAAAATTCCGTGCTGCTCCATTTGCGCCAAACGCAACACCAGTTGCGGCTCCGCCTTACCCTGTAATTCAGCATCCAAATCGTCCCGCTCCGTGGCGCTAAGGTTTTCTCTCAGAAGCAAGAGCGGTAAAGTCAGTTTACCGCTGGCCAGATCCGTGCCCAGCGTCTTGCCGATGCGTTGCTCACGCCCGAAAAAATCCGCCAAGTCATCGTAGATTTGGTAGGCGATACCAAGATGCCGCCCGAACCGCGCCGCATCCTCGGCAAAGGCTGCTGAATATCCACCAAAACGCGCACCGAGTTCGCACGAGACGCGAAAGAGCTCCGCCGTTTTCAAATCAATCACCCGGTCGTAGTCGGCTCGCGTAATTGCCGTGCTCCTACGTCGCAAAGTTTGCACAATTTCACCCGCGCAGACCCTCCTCGTGGATTCACTCACTGCCGCACAGACCTCCGTGGTCGGGAAGCGCGCCGCCAGGTAAAGCGCGTGCGCGAAAAGCGCATCTCCCAGCAAAACCGCCGCAGCTGGACCATATCTTCGCGCCGCCGTGGGCCGCCCCCGACGGACTGCCGCCTCATCCATGATGTCGTCGTGAACCAGCGTAGCAAGATGCACAAGCTCGACCACGGCAGCCACTCGGACGAGATCCGATGAGATCTCGTCGCTCCAGCCGGCGAAAAAAACCAGTGCGGGACGGATGCGTTTACCCGTGGTATCAATGCAGTAATCGGCCATTTCACGAATCTCCGGCTCAAACGAGGCCACCTGCTCACTCAAAAATGCGTCTAGTGCCAGCATGTGAGCCGATACGCGCTTAAACACGTCGGCGAAATCGCTTGCTGATGGTGGGGTTAAGTCGGCGGCGGTGGCAGTCATAACGGCTATAATTCCGCACACTGACACCTGCTCAAGCCCTGCGCAACCCTCGTGGCCCTAAAATGCCGGGGCTAAATGCGGCTCCGATCCTATCCATCACATTTCGCGCACTTGCCGCCATGATAGTCCCATCTTCAAAGTGTCGGCAAATGAACGAATCCCCCCTGGTGCTGCTGCTTATGATCGGAGTCGGATTTTATTTCACGTGGATCTGGTTCGCTGACTGGCAAACCGACCGCGCCGGCTCGGGCAAACCTCTCAGCACGTTTCCCGGCACCACCTCCGCCAGCCCGAGAGCGATCCTTCTCGCAATCAGCGGCGCCCTCCTACTGCTCACCGCTGAAACCTGGGGCGAAATCGCGCTCGGCATCAGCGAGCAACAATCCGACATCACCCTTCTTTTTGGTCTCTACACCTTGGTTGCCGCATTCGTGGAGGAAGTGATTTTTCGCGGCTATCTGGTTGTGGAAAATCGCGGCCGCCGAAAGCTACTCTTGGGGATTATCGGGGCTTCGCTGGTCTTTGCTTTGCTTCACAACCACCTCTGGCGCTGGGACGACGAGGGCTTTGCACTTACCTTTACCGCCAAGGGTTGGTTTAGTTTTTCGGCCATTTTTCTCGGCTCGCTCTGGTTTTACACCTGCCGCTTCGCGAGCTGGAACCCTCGGCACTCCCTGCTTCCTTGTTTCGCCGCTCATTTCGCGAAAAACGCGGGTGTGCTAATCATTAAGGCAGTCCAAGGTCACGTTGTAGGACTGTGGTAGGCCGAGGCCAATTCAAGGCACATAGTAAACCACTAGATCAAGCGCACCCGGCTGAAATCGCTTCGCCGGGTTAGGTATCGTAAACAAACGCTGCCACGTGCGGTCTCGCGTCCGCAAAAGCTCGTCCGAGTACCGGCTCAATTCCTCAAATGACAAATCCATGCCTCGGCTACCACCGACCAAGACGTAGTGCCCACCGGGGGGGCTCGGCTCCGCCAAATTTCTGACCTGAACCAAGGGAGAATAGGAGTTTCGCCAGTAAATATGCGCCTGTGCCAGATGGTCCGTAACAATCGGGCGCGAAGGCAAACTCCTGAAACGCACCACCGCCTTGTCCAGCGCCTCGATCCCCGACCGCATCCAGCCATGATAAAAATGACACCCAGTCAGAGCCGTGATTAACAACACACCCGCCCACGCCGCCCCCCACTTCGGCCCTCGAAAAACCTGCCAGGACCAAACCGCCAGCATCGCCAATGGCGGGGCCAAAATCGTCAAGTATCTCAGTCTTTGTGAAATCAAGTAATGATTCACCCACGCACCGTGCTCAAAAAAACCGATCCGCACCGGCAAAAATTCTCCCATCAAATAAATCCCCGCTACCCACGCCAATGGCACGTAAGCAGTTTGGATTTTTTTCTTCCACACCACCCAGCCGCCGACTCCCGCCGCGACCACGTGCCAGCCCCAGAAACTCGGCTGGAACGGATTCAACGATGCCAGAAAACTCTTCGCGTAAACCATCGGCGTCGTCGGATCCAGAGCCCACAAGTTCAACACCCCGGGGATTACTCGATAACAGCCCGGAGTTTCGTGCGCGTATTTCCACGCCAAAATACGCGTATTCATAATCGCATTCAGCCAAAAGGGATCACCCTGCCTCAGGTAAAAAAGCCCCTCCACTACCAACACCGAGCCGAAGCCCGCCGCGCACCACCCCAAGCTCCACGAAAACCTGCGCTCCACCCACAAAAACAACCCCATCGCGCCGCCCAAGAATACCACCGCAGGCTTGAATAAATAACACACCCCGCAAGACACCCCGGCCGCCAAAAACAGACCCTCCGTCCCCCAGCTCCACCACCGCTGTTTCCCCTCCCCCGGCACTGAGTTGCCCGCGCCCACTCCGCGCGCCCCGCGCACGAAGGCATAGAGCGCCAGCCAAAAGAAAAACGCGAACGGTCCATCCGGCATCAGCCGCGTGGCAAATAACACATCCAAGGGGAAAATCGCCACCAGAGCCGCCGCCGCCAACGCCATTCTAACCGCATAAAAAAGCCTCGCCAGTCCGTAAGTCAGCGCAACCAGACCAAGCGAACAAAACAATGAAAAGGCCCCCAGCGATAACGGCCCAAACCCCCACATTTTCACCGCCGCCAGTGGCGCGAAAATCATCGGATACCGGAACTGAAACGCCTCCGCTGGATTCGGCATGTAAACTGGCGGCCGTTTGGTGAAATCCACCGCATACTCCCCGTGCCAAGCCTGCCGCACCGTTTCGAGGTAAATCCCCTCATCCTGATCCATCGTATAGGTGATGCCGGTAAAAAAAAACAGCCTCAGCATCAAGGCCCCCAGCACGATAAACCCGAGGCAGAAAATCGGCCGCGCCTCGGCTCGCACCGCCCCCCGGGAAGCAACCCCTTCCATCCGTCGCCCCACCCGCCCTGCCCAAGACGCCGCACCATTCATGACTTTGACAGGTTGCGTCTCAGCTCGGCCACCGTCTCACGCAGGGTTTGCGCGATGCTCAACGCCGGCAACCAACCCAACGCTCGTATCCGACCCGTATCCAGATGCACCAGCGGACTGTCCCCCGGCCAGCCACGAGGTTCCTCACCGTAACGCACTACCGTGCCGTTCAACCCCAGCTCATCTAATACGATACGCACCACCTCGCGCACCGTCACGATATCAGCGTGCCCCAAATTAAAAACGTGTTTCGCCCCCACCGCCCGCTCGAGCGCCAGAAAAATCCCCGCCACCGCGTCGCGCACGTCGAGAAACGATTTGCGCTGGGAACCATCGCCCAGCACCGCCAGTTCCGCCGGATTCGCCCGCAACTTCGCCACGAAGTCCGCCAGCACTCCATGCCAGTAACGCGGCCCCGTGCAGCTCACGAAACGAAACGCAAAAGCCCGCATCCCGAAATACTCCGCATAAGCCTGCGCCATTGCCTCGCCCGCCAGTTTACTCGCGCCATAGAGCGACGTTTGCACCAAAGGCTCGTCCTCCGGGGTAGGAAAGCGCACCGGCTCACCATACACCGTCGCACTACTCGCCATCGCAAAGGTGCGCGCCCCGACCGCACGCATCGCATCCAACACGTTCCACGTCGCCACCGTATTCTGCTCCAGATCGATCCTCGGCCGCGCCGGTCCGCCTCGCACATCCGCGTTGGCCTGAAAATGAAACACCGCGTCGCACCCCTCCATCGCCGCCGTCAGCGCGGGCAAATCCAGCACGTCGCCCGCCACCACCCGCAACCGCCCGTCCCCCGCATGCGCGGCCAGATGCTCGCGCCGTCCGGTGGTGAACGCGTCAAAAACCACCACGCGCTCCGCGCCGTCACTCAGCAACCGGTCCACCACGTGACTGCCGATAAACCCGGCCCCGCCTGTCACCAAGGCGCACCGCACCGGCGCCTTCATGATGCCTGCTCCGCCACGCTCCGGCGCAACGCCTCCGTGAAAACATGATTAACCACCAAGTGCCCGTCCTCCACCAACCCGTATTCGTGCGCCCTCAGATGCACGCACACGTCGGCCAACCCGGCCAGCCGCCCGCC
>JAIXRU010000173.1 GCA_027485045.1 Opitutaceae bacterium
CGTCGTGATTACTTCCTGAACGTGCAAAAAGGTCGTCCCTCCTCCCTTGTGGCCGACCCCGCCACCTGGCCAGCCAAGTCGGATGCAGTGAACGGCATCGAATGGCTCCCCCGCATCATTCCCAAAGCGCGCGCCAAACTCCGTGGCGAACTCCCCACCAGCTTGATGTACGGCTGTGGCGGCGACCGCCGCTTCTTTAAAGCTAACGATATTCTTCCCGCCGAATTGCTCAGTCTGGTTTGGCGCCATGAACACGATGACGCAGCCATCATCGCCTGGGTGACCGCCCGCTCCGTCGCAGCTCGCGGTGCTTCGTAGAGGGATTCGGGGAAGCCGCCCGATGCCAAACTCCTTCGCACAGACAGGGACTTTTACGCCGTCGAGCCGTGGATCGTAGCGCAATTGCGATTCCGCCCTTGCCACCCGCTGCGTAGACCCTGCAAGGTCTACCTTTTCCCGAAATTCAAGCACCTTCCAGAATCAGCACGCCTACGTCACGAACATGAACCAAAACATCCGCAACATCGCCATCATCGCCCACGTTGACCATGGCAAGACGACCCTCGTCGATAAACTTCTCCGAGAAGGCGGCGTCTATCGCGCCAACCAAGCCGTGGAGGTCCGCGCCATGGACTCCATGGACCTCGAAAAGGAGAAGGGCATCACGATCAAGGCCAAGAATACCTCCGTTCACTGGAACGGAAAGATCGTCAACATTCTCGACACCCCCGGCCACGCCGACTTCGGCGGCGAAGTCGAGCGCGCCATGCGCATGGTGGACGGCGTGCTCCTCCTGGTGGACGCCTACGACGGTCCCCAGGCCCAGACTCGCTTCGTGCTCCGCAAGGCGCTGGCCCTCGGCCTGAAAGTCGTCATCGTCATCAACAAGATTGACCGCGACAACGCCGACCCGGTCAAAATGTATGACAAGGTGCTCGAACTCCTCATGGAGCTCAACGCCACCGAGGAACAGTTCGATGCTCCCGTCGTTTACGGCTCCGGTCGCGATGGATATATGATGTATAAGCTGGGCCAGGAAAAGAAGAACATGACCCCGCTCTTCCAAACCATCATCGACCACGTCCCGCCTCCCTTCGCCAAGCCCGAAGACCCGTTCCACATGCTGGTGTCGAACATCGACTGGTCCGACTACGTCGGCCGTATCGCGGTCGGCAAGATCCTCGGCGGCACGGTCAAAGTCGGCGACCCCGTCTTTGTTCTCCGTCACGCCGAGGGCGGTAAAAAAGTCCGCGCCAAGGTCACCAAGATTTTCGAATTCACCGGCCTCGGCCAGCGTGAGGTCGAGTCGGCCCAAGCCGGCAACATCGTCGGCATCTCCGGCTTCGAGGACGTCGATATCGGCGACACCCTCGACATCCGCGACGACGCCCATCCCCTGCCCTTCACCCAGATCGATCCGCCCACGCTGGAGATGCAGTTCTCCGTCAACGACGGCCCGCTCGTCGGCCAGGAAGGCAAACTCGTCACCTCGCGCCAGATCCGCGAGCGTCTGATGCGCGAGCTGAAGACCAACGTTTCCATCTACATCGACGACGCCGACCGCGCCGGTGTGTTTAACGTCAAGGCCCGTGGCTCCATGCAGGTCGCCGTCCTCGTCGAAACCATGCGCCGCGAGGGCTACGAGCTCCTCGTCTCCCGCCCCACCGTGATCGAGAAGGTCGTGGATGGCGTCCGCCTGGAACCTTATGAGACGGTCTGGATCGAAGTGCCCGACGAGTGCGTCGGCTCCATCATGCAGAACTTGGCCAACCGCAAGGGCCAGCTCACCAACATGGAGAAGCTTTCGCACTCCACCATGATCGAGGCCACGATCACCACCCGCGGCCTCATCGGTCTTGAAATCGATGTCATCAACGCCACTTCCGGTCGCGGCGTCACCTCCCACTTGTTCAAAGAATACGGTCCCTTCGCGGGCGAGGTGTTGACCCGCCTCACCGGTGTCATCACGGCCACCGAGGCTGGTGAGACCACGACCTACGCCCTGCTGATGGTGCAGGAACGCGGCAAGCTCTTCATCGGGCCCGGCGAGCAGGTTTACGAAGGCATGATCGTCGGCGAGAATCCTCGCAACGAAGACATTTCGTGTAACGCCGTCCGCGAAAAAGCCCTCACGAACTTCCGTTCCCAGGGTTCCGGCGTGGCCACCGGCCTCATTCCGGCCGCCAAGATGTCGCTCGAACGCTCCATCGAATACATCGCCGCCGACGAGCTCCTGGAGGTCACGCCCAAGAATCTCCGCCTCCGCAAGCGCATCCTCAACAGCGGCGAGCGCCAGAAGGCCAAGAAGTCCGGCAAGTAAACGCGCCACTTCCGCATAAACTCAGCCGCGTTCCCGAAAAGGAACGCGGCTTTTTTGTGACCGCACAAAAAAAAGGCCGGCCCGAAAACGGGCCGGCCTATGCTGGCTAAAGAGGAAGGACGCTTGCTCCTGCCTCCGGCTCAATAACGGTAGTGCTCGGGCTTGTAGGGGCCTTCGACCGGCACGCCGAGATACTCGGCTTGGGACGGGGTGAGCTTGGTGAGCACGACGCCGATTTTTTCCAGGTGCAGGCGCGCCACCTCTTCGTCGAGGTATTTGGGTAAACGATACACGCCGACCGCGTAGGTGTCTTTGTTCTTCCAGAGGTCGATCTGGGCGAGAGTCTGGTTGGTGAACGAGTTCGACATCACGAACGAGGGGTGACCGGTGGCGCAGCCCAGATTTACGAGGCGTCCTTCGGCCAGCATGTAGATCGTGTTGCCAGCGGGGAAGGTGTAGGCGTCGTAACCGGGCTTGATGTTTACGTGCTTCACGCCGGGGGCGTTCTTCAAACGATCAACTTGGATTTCGTTATCGAAGTGGCCGATGTTACACACGATGGCCTGATCCTTCATCGCCTGCATGTGCTCCAGGGTGATAATGTCCTTGTTGCCCGTGGTGGTGACGTAGATGTCGGCCTTGCCGAGGGTGCTCTCGATGGTATTCACCTCGAAACCTTCCATCGCGCACTGGAGGGCGTTGATCGGATCGATTTCGGAGACGATCACGCGAGCGCCGAAGCCCTTGAGCGAGAAGGCGGAGCCCTTGCCCACGTCGCCGTAGCCGGCCACGAAAGCGCACTTGCCCGCGATCATCACGTCGGTGGCGCGCTTCAAACCGTCGGCCAGCGACTCGCGGCAACCGTAAAGGTTGTCGAACTTCGACTTGGTTACGGAGTCGTTCACGTTGATCGCCGGAACGAGGAGCTTGCCCTGCTCGTGGAGCTGATAGAGGCGATGCACGCCGGTGGTGGTCTCTTCGGAGACTCCGCGCCAGGCGCTCTTCAGGCGGGTGAACACACCCTTGTCGGTGGCGTGGATCTTTTTGAGCAGATCCTTGATCACCTGCTCTTCGTGGGAGCCCGATGGGGTGTTGATCCAGGTGCTGCCGTTTTCGAGTTCGTAGCCCTTGTGCAGGAGGAGGGTGACGTCGCCGCCGTCATCAACCACCAGCTCGGGCCCGAGGCCGTCGGGGCCGACGATGGCCTTCCAGGTGAGATCCCAATACTGTTCGAGGGTTTCGCCCTTCCAGGCAAAAACCGGCACTCCGGTCGCAGCGATGGCGGCGGCGGCGTGGTCTTGGGTGGAGAAGATATTACAGGAGGCCCAGCGGACTTTGGCACCAAGAGCGGTAAGCGTCTCGATCAAGACCGCCGTCTGGATGGTCATGTGCAAGGAACCGGTGATGCGGACGCCGGCGAGGGGCTGGGACGGACCGAATTTTTTGCGGATGGCGACAAGGCCGGGCATCTCGTGCTCGGCGATGGAGATTTCTTTGCGGCCCCAGTCGGCAAGTTTGATGTCGGCGACATGGAAATCGGCGCCGGGAGTAAAAGGAGGAGGTAGGTGGTCGTTGCTCATGTTGATAATAGGAGAGGAGAGGAAAAGCTGACGTAGAATTAGATTAACGGATACAAAATCGCCGCGGTTCCAATGGTGGGGTAACCGCGGCGGCTGGCAGGCTGGCCGGTGGACTGAGGGAAGGGCTTACTTAGAGAGTTTCTTCACTGCTGCTAGCAGCGCGTCCACTTTGGTGGTCTGCTCCCAGGGCAGGTCTTTCTTGCCGAAGTGTCCGTAATTGGTGGTTTCGCGATAAATCGGACGGAGCAGGTCGAGTTGCTTCACGATGTCGGCCGGTTTGAACGAGAACACCTGCTGAATCGCCTCGGTGATGAGTTCGTCGGCCACGATACCGGTGCCAAAGGTGTTCACATAAACGCTGACCGGCTTCGGATGGCCGATGGCGTAGGCGAACTGGACTTCGCACTGCTTGGCGAGTTTGGCGGCGACGATGTTCTTGGCCACCCAGCGGCCCATGTAGGCGGCGGAACGGTCAACCTTGGAGGGGTCTTTGCCCGAGAAGGCACCGCCGCCGTGACGGCCCCAACCACCGTAGGAATCGACGATGATCTTGCGTCCGGTCAGGCCGGAGTCGCCCTGGGGACCGCCGATCACGAATTTGCCGGTGGGGTTGATCAAGTACTCGGTCTTGGCGTTGAGCAGCTTGGCCGGGAGCACCTTTTTGATCACGTTCTTGATCAGGAAGGCCTCGATTTCGGAGTGGGCGACGTCGGCGGTGTGTTGGGTGGAGATAACCACGTTAACGATCTCGGTGGCGACGCCGTCCACATAGCGCACGGAAACCTGCGACTTGGCGTCAGGGCGAAGCCACTTCACTTTGCCACTCTTACGAATGGCGGTGAGCTCGCGACCGAGGCGGTGGGCGAAAATGATCGGGGCGGGCATGAGTTCGTCGGTCTCGTCGGCAGCGAAGCCGAACATCAGGCCCTGGTCGCCCGCACCCTGTTCGGCGGTCTTTTTGCCCTCGGCTTTTTTCGCGTCCACGCCTTGCGCGATGTCGGCGGACTGGGCGGTAAGGTAGTTATTGATGAATACGGTGTCGGCGTGAAAAACGTCGTCGTCGTTCACGTAGCCGATGTGGCGGATGGCGTCGCGGATGACTTTCTCCACGTTGAACGCTTCGTCGATGGGCTTGGTTTTACCCGACTTTTTATCCTGCAATTTCGGCAGGGTGATTTCACCGCCGACGACCACTACGTTGGATTTAACGAAGGTTTCGCAGGCGACGCGGGCCGTCTTGTCGAAGGTGAGGCAGGCATCTAAGATGCTGTCTGAGATGAGGTCAGCGACCTTATCGGGGTGGCCTTCGCCAACGGACTCGGATGAGAAAACAAAGGTATTTGCCATAGGAGGTTTAGGAACGCTTTCACACTCGCCGGAGTTCGGGGTATATCAAGTCAAATATCAACATATTCAAATTCAAAGATATGTTGTCGTGGCGGTGCAAGAGCGTGCGCTATTAGATCGGTCAAAACCTTGGCCACTTGAGTTTTCCTATCGCGAATTTGATTTTTTTTGGCTCTTTAGACTGGCCCGCCCCTTCGACCTTCCTGCCTCATTTTATTCCACCATGATAATCGATACCGAAGCTATTGAGAATTTGCGTAGTTTAGGGGATGAGGGCGACGACACCTTCTTGCGCGAGATTATCACGATTTATCTGGAGGATGTGCCGCTGCGCTTGGCGGACTTAAAGACTGCACGCGCCTCCGACGACCGCTCATTTTACACTCGTAGCGCACACACCATTAAAGGCAGTTCCTCGAATCTCGGAGCGGTGGAAGTACGCACTTTAGCCGAGACCCTGGAGCACCGTTCGCGCAGCGAACCGCTCGCTGATCTGGATGCCTTGGCGTCGGAATTGGAGGGCGCTTTTCAACGCGCCCGCGCCGAGCTGCTCCCCTTGCTAGGTTAAACAACGGCAAGTCCCATGCGCTCTCCCATGCGCGCGTAAACCTCGCGCTGTTCCGCTGCATGCTGCACGAGGTCGGCATCGAAGCGGATTTTCCCGGCTTGAAACACGGTGATCACGCAGGATCCCCCGAACGCAAAAAACCCTTTTTCGTCACCCTTGGCGATAGCTCTGCCCGGCACATACGTTTGCATAATGGCGCCAACCATTGTGGCACCTACCTCAAACACGGCGACCCGACCGAAACGCTCGGATTCCAGCAGGGTCACCATGCGTTTGTTTTCCACGAGATAGCCGGGATTCACGCGCAGAGCCAGCGGGCTCACCGAGTAGAGCCAGCCATTGATTAAGCCGGCATCGGCCGGCACCCCATCAACCGGAAAATGAAACCGATGGTAATCCACCGGGCAGAGGCGGGAAATGATCATCGAGCCGCCGGCAAACTCTTGGGCCAGTTCCTCCGAGCCTAAAAGCTGGGTCAGGGTAAACTTCTTACCCTTGGCGTAAAACCCGTCGCAAGCGTCTACGTTTTGATAAGCCAGATGCCGCCCGTCGGCCGGAAAAACCGCGACCTCAGCGCCACCCGCGACGGGACGTGCACCGCTGCGTAACTTTCGATAGAAAAACTCATTGAATGTACGGTATGCAGTCGCCGGTTTGGCAAACTCCTCGGCATCCATATCGTATTCGATGATAAAGGGTAACACCTTAGCTACGCTGGCCTTGGCATTCATACGCCATCCATACCAGGCGGAAAACCAGGCCCGCCTCACCACCGCCGTCAAACTGAGACGTCCCAGCGGATTCCCCCCGTAGATAAACCGCAGCCAGGACTCGCCATAAATCTGCTCGGTTTCGATCCGACCGGTGCGACGATTAAAAAAAGTGAGTGGTTCCGATGCAGCCATGATCTCAGCCAAGAAGCCGGTTGGTCGGCATGCAAGCGTGCGTATCCTGCTTCAGTCGTTACTCGCCGAAGCAACCCCTCGAATACAGATCGTCCGCAAAAATCGTTTGCGCGCACCGTCTCGCCCCTTACTCATTCCCCGGCAACTCATGAATCCAGTTGCCTCGTCCTCCGCCTTCGACACCGACGCCGACTTCTACCAACCGGCCGACCTGTTCTTCCCGGCCAATCTGCCGGTCGCGTTGACCTTCGACGACGTCTCGCTCGCCACCCTCTACTCGGATATTTTACCGAAGGATGCCGACACCGGCACCAGTCTTTCCGACGCCCTGCAACTCTCCATCCCGGTCGTCTCGTCCGACATGGATACCGTAACCGAATCTCGCATGGCCAAATCCATGGCCCTCAACGGCGGCCTCGGACTCATTCACTACAACATGCTGGCCAAGGATCAGGTGAAAGAAGTGGCCCGCGTGAAACGCCACATCCACGGCCTCATCCAAGACCCCATCCCCGTCACCCCCGACCAGTTCATCGGTGACGTCCTCGCTCTGGTGGAGGCCAAAAAATACGGTTTCCGCACCTTCCCCGTGCTCGATAACACGGGTAAACTCGTCGGCTTGCTCCCCGGTTCCGCCGTCCGTGAACGCTACCGCTCCCGCACCGTCGCCCAAGCCATGACCCCGCGCGGCGACTTGCTCACGGTTAACGCCTGCCAGCTCCAACCCGACCCCATCAAGGCCGCCGACGCCTTTTTCACCGAACACGTTGGCATCCATAAAATGCTCGTCGTCGATGACCACGACCACCTGCGCGGCCTCGTTACCTTCTCCGACGTCGACCGCATCATGACCGACTCCAAATCGCGCCGGAAACCCGCCCGCGACTCCGATTTCCGTCTCGTCGTCGGCGCGGCCATCGCCCCCGTGCGCCTGCCCGACGGCAGCCTGGATCGCGAAAAAATCCTCGCCCACGTCGGCGCTCTCACCGACGAACACATCGACGCCGTCGCCATTTCCACCGCCCACGGCCACACCGCCGGCGTCGGCGACATGGTTAAGATGATCCGCGCCTCCTTCCCCGCCCTCACCATCATCGCCGGTAACGTCACCTCCGGCGCGGGTGTTGCCTATCTCGCCGATTGCGGTGCCAACGTGATCAAGGTCGGCCAGGGCCCCGGCTCCATCTGCACCACCCGCATCGTCGCCGGCGTGGGCATACCCCAGCTCACCGCGCTCTACGTCGCCTCCCGCGCCGCCCAGGCCAAGGGAGTTAAAATCCTCGCCGACGGCGGCATCACCAAATCAGGCGACATCGTGAAGGCCCTCACCCTGGCCGACGCCGTTATCCTCGGCGGCTTGCTCGCCGGTTGCCGCGAGGCCCCCGGCGAGATCATGGAGATTAACGGCAAACTCTATAAACAGTATCGCGGCATGGGCTCGCTCGCCGCCATGCAAGCCGGCAGCGCCGCCCGCTACGGCCACGACAAAACCGACAAGACCCGCAAGCTCACCGCCGAGGGCATCGAGGCGCTCAAAGAGGTCTCCGGCAGCGCCGACGAAGTGCTGGCGAACCTCGTCGGCGGCCTCCAAAGCGGCATGGGCTACCTCGGTGCCGGCGATTTGCCGACCCTGCGCGCGAAGGCCCGCTACATCCGCGTCTCCCCCGCTGGCCAAAAAGAGGCCGCCCCGCACGACGTGGTCGAAATCAAGACCCAGGCTAAGGGCTAAGAGTTAAACTCCACCGCGTAAACGCGCGCAGTTCAGGATTTCGGATTAAACGTCGGCCAGCAGGCGCAAAACTCCGCCGTTAACGCACTCTTTACCTGCGCCACCGTGGGGCAGCGTTCACCCAGTTCGGCGGCGAGCGATGTTACCGTTCCCTGTTCGCTGGCGATGCCGCAGGGCACGATCCCGCCGAAGTGACGCAGGTCGGGCGCGACGTTCAAGGCCAGCCCATGCATCGTCACCCAGCGCCTCACCGACACGCCGATGGCGGCCAGCTTGCGCTCCGCGACCCAGATTCCGGTGAGTCCTTCACGGCGCGCGGCGACGATCCCGTAGCGCCCCACCGTGGCGATCAGCACGTCCTCCAGAAATCTCAGGTAGGCGTGCAAATCCCGCCGTCCGTCCAGACTCACGATCGGGTAAACCACGAGCTGCCCCGGGCCGTGGTAGGTGATATCGCCGCCGCGATTTGTCGGGTGCAGCGCGATATGCTCGCGTTGCAAGGTCGCGGCGTCCCACAACAAATGCCGGTCCGCGCCCGCCCTCAGACCTAGCGTGTAAACCGCCTCGTGCTCGGTAAAAACCAGCGTGTCCGGCGCAGTGCCTGCCAACCGCTCGGCTTGCAAGGCCTCCTGCCGCGCCAAGGCCTCGGCATACACCGTGCGCCCCCAATCCACTACTCGCAGCGGCGGAGTCGGTGCAGATGGCATGGGCAAAAAAACGCAGCTTTTAGCCGACTCGTTACCGCCCTTCGGCCAGCGCGCCGAGGTCGATCTCCCCCATGCTCTCAGCGGTCACCGAACGCTTCAGCAGACCCGGGGTAAACAGGGTGCTGCGGATCGAATAACGCGCGGTCGGTTGGCGTTGCAGTTCACGGGCCAGCGCGATCAAGGCGAAGTTACTCAGGTTGAGCGTGGTCTCCTGCGTGGCGGTGGAGAGCGCCGGCACGGTGAGCGATTCCGCCCCCAGCGCACTGCCCATCGCCCGACCATTGATCGTAAGCTCATGCCGCGAGCCGCTGAAGGTTAAGGGGGCATCCTCACGATTCGTCACCCGCACCGTCACCCGCAACCGGGTCTCAAACGCCGTCGCCTCGATCGGGCGCAGGTCCACCAGCGATATTCCCGGCGCGACCGGACGCGTCGCCGTGGCGCAGCCGCCCAGCGCGAAAAAAACGGCGAAAATAGGGAGCAACAACCGGGTCTGGAGGGCGAATCGCATGATAGTAAACCCCAGCGGGACAAACTTTGCCTTTCCTCGCCACCTCAATCGCGGGACTTGCCGGGCGTCGCGCCGGACTGCAAGGTGACCGTTTACCATGAGCAGCGAACACGCGCAAAGCGGGCAACCGCACGACATTTCCCACGATCAACACGCCGTGCGGCGGCAAAAACTCGCCGACTTGCGCGCGGCAGGCTTCGACCCTTTCCGCGCCAACGTCGCCCCCACCCACTTCTCCCAGGACGCCAAGGCGCTTCATGTGGACGAACAGGACAACACCGTGACCGTCACCGTGGCCGGCCGCCTCGTCACCTTCCGCGTCCAGGGCGGCAGCTCCTTCGTCAAAATCCAGGATCAGCAGGGCCAGGTTCAGCTCTATTTCCGCAAGGACGTGCTCGGCGAGGAGCGCTACGGCGTATTCAAAAAATCACTCGACCTGGGCGACATCATCGGCGTCACCGGCACTTTGTTCAAAACCAAGACCGGCGAAATCACGGTGCGCGTCGAGAGCTTCACCCTCGTCTCCAAGGCGCTCCGCCCCCTCCCGGAAAAATGGCACGGCCTGAGCGATGCCGAGCAGGTTTACCGCCAGCGTTACCTCGATCTGATCGTCAACAGCGAGTCCCGCCACCGCCTGATGACCCGCGCCCGCATCGTCAGCGCGGTCCGGCGCTTCCTCGAAGACCGCCAATTCCTCGAAGTCGAAACCCCCGTCCTGCAAAGCGTGGCCGGTGGCGCCGCCGCACGCCCCTTCCAGACCCACCACAACGCGCTCAACACCGACTTCGTGCTCCGCATTTCCCTGGAGCTTTACCTCAAGCGCATGCTGGTCGCCGGCTACGACCGGGTCTTCGAGATCGGGCGGAATTTCCGCAACGAGGGCGTCTCCCGCCGCCACAATCCCGAGTTCACCATGCTGGAGGTTTATCAGGCCTACAGCGACTATCGCGGCATGATGACGCTGGTCCGCGATCTGTTGACCCACCTCGTGCGCGACGTGGTCAAGCCCCTCGACGCCGACGGCCAGCCCTCGACCAAAATCAAACACGCCCAGAGCGGTCAGGAGATCGAGTTCGGCGGCCCCTGGCGCGAGGTGAAATACAAGGACCTCATCATCGAGAAAACCGGCGACCCCGAGTGGTTCGCCCGCAGCAAGGAAGAGAAGATCGCCGGCGTGCAAAAGCTCGGTCTCTACGCCGATCCGAAATGGGAGGAGTTCGAGCTGACCAACGAGATTTTCGGCAAGCTAATCGAGCCCACGCTCATCCAGCCGACCTTTGTCACCCACCTGCCCAAGGAGCTTTGCCCGCTGGCGAAAATCACCCAGGACGACGCCACCACCATCGACGTTTTCGAGCTCATCATCGGCGGCATGGAAGTGGCCCCCGCCTACTCGGAGCAAAACGACCCCGACGTGCAGCGCGCGATGTTCGAAGCCCAGGCCGGGGAGGAGCAGCAAAAGATCGACCACGACTTCCTGCTCGCGCTGGAACACGGCATGCCCCCGGCCGGCGGCATGGGCATCGGCATCGACCGGCTTTGCATCCTGCTCACCGGTGCGGAAAGCATCCGTGACGTGATCCTGTTCCCGCAGCTCCGCAACGCTTCGAACTGATCCCCACGCCGGATGTCCTGGCCGCTCTATCTCGCGCTGAAGCAGTTGTTCCCGACCGGGCGGCGCTTTCCCTTTTTCACCCTGATCTCGATCCTCGGGGTGGCCTTGGGCGTGGCCTTGTTGATCGTCTGCATCTCGGTCATGGGCGGCTTTGGCCGCGAGATCCGCAACATGATCATCAACACTCAGGGCGAGGTGCAGGTGCGCTCCTTCGGGCTCATGAAGGATCCGCAGGTGATTCTCAAAACCGTTAACACGATCAAGGGCGTGGTGGCCAGCGCGCCGTTCGCCGAGGGCGTGGTCATGCTGCAGAATGAAAACAAACCCGCTTTCCCCGCCATTCAGGGCGTGGACATGGAACGGGTGGAGGCAGTCGTGCCCTTGCGCCGCTACATCGTGGCCGGACAGTTCGACGACCTCGACGACGACCGCGTTATCCTCAGTTCCCAGCTCGCGCTCCAGCTCGGCGCGCGCCTCGGCAGCAAGGTCTCGGTCTATTCGCCCTTGCTGCTGGAGAAACTCAAGACCGACGAAATCCTGCTCCCGCGCGAGCTTGAGGTCTGCGGCATTTTCGAGATCGGCCATCAGCAGCTCGATAGCAGCGTGGTCATCGTCACCCTGCGCACCATGCAGGACCTTTACGGCCTCGGTCAGTCAGTCCACGGCGTAAACGTGAAACTCGCGCCCGGCATCGACCCCGACGATGTTGCCCGCGAGATCAACCGTGCCCTGCCGGTGGACGGCGTGGCCAAGTCGTGGATGGACTCCAACCAGGAGTTTCTCTTCGTCCTTCAACTGGAGAAAAACATGATCTTTTTCCTCCTCCTGTTTATCATCGTGGTCGCGGCGTTTTCAGTCACGTCCTCCCTGCTCATCTCCGTGGTGCGCAAGACCCGCGAGATCGGGTTGCTCGGCGCGCTCGGCGCCACGCCCCGTCAGGTCGCCGCCTGTTTTTGTTTTCAAGGCATTATCATCGGTGTGGTCGGTACTGTAGCGGGTTTGGCGCTGGGATTCTCGGTCGTGCATTTCCGCAATAGCATCGTGGCGGGCTTCACCCTGCTGACAGGCAGTCAGGAGGCACTGGCGCGCTTTTATCAATTCAGCC
>JAIXRU010000069.1 GCA_027485045.1 Opitutaceae bacterium
CAGCGAGGCCGTTGGCCGAGGAATCGACCGCGTCGGCCGACTTGGTCGGCAGGTGAAATCTCGGCGGCAGACTTTGGCTCGCCGCATTAGCGGTTCTTTCCCGGTCTTTGCACCCAATCAAAACCGCGAAGAACCCGATAATCTGCTCCAGAATCTTACGACATATTGCCGGTTCCGATTCCGGATTTCGGGCTGAGAGGATGCAAGCTCCCCGGGTGTTTGGTTTTCGGGCGTCTGCGCTCCGATTAGAAGACTAAGTTACTTTACCAGCGGTAGTAACGATACGGGTCGTCGCCGTATTTAGCGTCATCGTTCCAGTTGTCGATGTAGGGCTGGAGGCGGCGGTTTTCGGGCATGAGGAGTTGCAGGTAGAAACGCTCAGCCCGGCCGTTGATTCCGCCTTCCTTATCTGGCACGAACTGGCGGATGGCCACGACATTGGTCCCGGCACGAAGGATGCCCGGAGAGATGCGATAGGCCCGAGGGACGTTCCATGGATTGGGGTTTTTAGGGTCGGTCGTTTTGGAAGTGGAGCCGACGATGGTGCCGTTAACCGATACGGTATCGAAACTCTTGATGCCGGGAATGTGGATGGTGGCCATTTCTCCGGCCCACTCGGCGGGTAAAACGACCTCACGACGCCATACGGCTTCTCCGCTTACTTGAGCGAAGCGAGGATGGTTGGAGGGCAGGTCGAAAGTGGCCCATTTGCCAACATCCAAACGATCTACCAGTAGCGATGTGGCGGTGGGGCTGATACCTGGGTCGGCGTGAGGTTTTTCCCAAGAGGCGAGGGGCAGTTCCTTGGTGAAGTTTACCGCCCAAGTGCCGGAGAGTTCGGTGCGCAGCACCTGTGGATAAAAGATCATGCGATCGGCGGCGAAGCTGGCGCCGAGATTGGCCAGGACTTGGGTGAGGGCACGGGTGAGCCGCCATTGGGTGTGTTTGTAGTAGGGGCGTTTTTCGAGGTCGAAGCGGGCGGGGTCGAACTGGACAAATACGATGCGGCCGGTGCCGACGTTACGGGAGCCTAGCAAGCCTCCGGCGACGGGGATCGTGCCGCCGGCATCGGTGAGCAGGCGGGCATCGTTGGGGGTGCGCCAGCGCAGATCGGAAGCCGAAAGGCCGCGAGTGAGGGGGGTGGCTTCCGGGGCAATTCCACCGAGGAATTTGGGCTTTAATTGAAGTCCGCTGCCGAGCCGGGCCGGGGTATCGCCGCCGGGTTGGGCAAGCATGAGTACGGTGCCGCCAAGGCGGGCGAAGGTTTCCAGTTGGGCGTCGGTCAGGGTGCTGGCGGCATCCACGATGAGGAGCGGCACCTTCGGGTCGGCTTGTTTATCACGACGGAAGTTCAAGCCGGTCAGGCGCAGGGTCGCCGCGCCGTCGTCGCTGCCGACGTAGATGGCCTCGGGTATGCGGGGCTGGGTGACGGGGCGGGCCGCTTGTTCGAGCAGACGGCGGGTGATGCGCTCCACGACGGGATCCGCTTTGATTTGGTCTTCGAGGTCCAAGGTGCACCAGGTGAGGCGGCCTTTGCCGTAGTTGAGCTCTTGGAGGGCGGTGTAGGCGAGGTCCCATTCGCCTTCGAGGAGGGGGGTCCAGCCGCTGCGGTGGGGTTTTTCGATCATGGCCGAACTGATCGATCCGGTATTGCCCCAGCGCCAGCCTTGGGCGGGGCGGGCCAGAGTAGCGGCGGCGTGATCAGGGCGCGGTTCAATCAGGGTGCCCGCGCCGTTCCAATCCGAGAGGTCGACGGCGTCGAGCTCGGTCATGTAGCCGGTGGTGGTGGGCACGGGATAGAGGCGGCGGGCCGGCACGGGGGCCAAGCGAAAGCCGAGATTTTTAGTGATCCAAGCGGGGGCCTGGGCAAGGAGCAGGACGCGGCCGCCGTTGGCCACGTAGGCGCCGAGGTCAAAGGGCAGGGCGGTGGAAACCAAGGAATTGCGGCCGAGTACGAGGAGGTTTGCTGGGTCGGGGGCGACGCCGGGCAGCAGAGGGGCGGGGGTGAGGCCGAGTTTGGCGAAGAGTGCGCCGCTCTGGTTGGCGGGATCGTAGAGGGTGACGGAGGGCAGGGGCGCGGCTTGGGCCGGGCCATAGACGCGGAACGCGAAGCGGTCGGTGAGGGTCTGGCCGGAAAGGGTGGCGTTGAGCACAAGGACGAGGTCGCGCTGGGTGCCTGCGGCTTGTTCGGCGGGAGCACGGTAGGTGAGGGGGATGAGTTTGGTTTCGCCGGGCGGGATGCGGCCGGTTTCTTTGCCTTTTTGGAGGACGGTGCCGGTGGTAACGTCTTCCACCTGCCAGTCGGCGGTGAAGTCGGTGACGGCACGGGTGTCGTTCAGGAGGGCGAATTGTTTCTCTAAAACCGAGCCGGTGGCTACGTGGTGGTCCTTGGCATGGAGGTGGCCGGGTGCGCCGGCGATCCAGGCGAGCAGGGGGCCGTTGACGGCTTCGAGGGCCTTGCCGGCGGGATTAAGCTTGAAGGCTTCGGTGTCCTTGAAGGAGGTGCGCAGGGCGGAGGCATTGACCATGGGCTGGAACCAGCCGCGGACGCCCGGCTGCCAGGACACGGGGACTTTGCCGAGGGGGCGGACATCGAAGGCGTAGCCCTCGTCCCAAGGAATCATGCCGCCGGAGACGCCGTCGGCGCGCCAGGAACGCCAGGTGCGGGTTATGAAGAGTTCCTGAATGGCTTGGAAGGCGGGGCTGTTATTAAGTTCCTGGCTGTTCTGCCAGGAAGCCCAGATTCCGTTGCGGTCAGCATCGGGCTTTTCGAAGCGGCTGCGGATGGCCCGGGCGTAGTCGTCGCCTTGCAGGGAGTAGGCGTTGGCACCGAGGTAGATGGCGGCGTATTCGGCGAGGAAGGGTTCGGTTTTGATGCTGTTGCCAAAGCCGTCGCGGCCGCGGAGGAAGGAGGCGTTGAAGGGGGTGCCGAACTCGACGCCGCTGTAGGGCATGTCGCCGGTGAGCGCCCATTCGCTGAGCCATTCTTCGCGCTCTTGGAGAGGGATGAAGTTGAGGTAGTGGTTAACGGTGAAGACATCGCCGTAGATGCCGCCTTGGTGGTGCCAGCGCAGGCGGGTGGGATCGAAGGCGAGGGCTAGGGTGTCCACCTCGGCCTGGGTGGGGGCGGTTTTTTCGCCGGGGGGCAGGGAGCGGCGGCCGATCCAACGGGGGTTTTGATCATGGTCATGGCCGCCGAAATTACCGGAGAGGCCGAGCATGACGATGGAGGGGTGGTTGCGCAGGCGGCGCCAGTCGGCTTGGAACAGGGGGAGCCAAGCAGCACGGCCTTCCGGGGTGGCCCAGATATCTTTATGACCGGGACCGTGGGCGAATTCGTTAATGCGTACGCTGGGCATGGCGAGCAACAGGCCTACGCGGTCGGCGGCTTCGGCGACTACGCTGTCTTGCACGCGGGCGCCGCGAGTTTTGGGCTGGGGCCAGACCTCGGCTAAGTTGCGACCGTGGTCTTTCCAGCGGAGCAGATCGGCCTCGGCGGTAACGCTGGTGGGAATGCTGCCGGCCTGGCCGCCGAAGAGGGCGGGGCGGAGGCGGATGACTGTGCCGTTAAGGTAAAAGTCGCGGCCTTCGCTCCAAAACTCGCGAAAGCCGAAGCTTACCGGCCAGACATCGGCGGGAGGCGCATCGGCGGAGGCAGTGGCGGGGTGGAGCTGGAGTTCGAGACGATAAAGGTGGGGGGAGTCGAGATCCCAGAGGATGGGGTCAGCCCAGTCCCAGCCGAGATCGCGGATGCTGGAGGTGCTCCCCGGGGCGGCGTTGGCGTCAGGGGCCAGGGTGCTGACTTCGGAGGTGAAGGTTTGGGCAAGGGAGTCGTCTTTGGCCGAGCGCACGAGGGCGGTGAGGCGCATGGTCTGGCCGGGGGCGATGCCGACGAGATCGGCGTCGAGGGAGAGTCGCTTTTTGCGGACGGAGGTTTTTACGAAAACGTCGGCGATGCGGGCGGCAGCGGGGCGGGAGAGGAGGACGACATCGCCGGAGATGCCGCGCAGATCGAGGGTGGCCTTGGTGGCGTTGTTTTGGCCAACGCCCATGTAGTCGATGGCTTCCTTGGCGGTTTGGACGGCGGCGACGGAGATGCGGAGGCGTTGAGTTTGGCCGGGTTTGGCGGCGGGGGTGAGATCGAGTTCGCCGCCGGGCCAGGCGACGGCGCCGAGGCGGGTGCCATCGAGCCAGATTTCGGCGTCGGTGGCGATGCGGTCGAACGCGAGCACGATGGCGCGGCCTGCCCAAGTGGCGGGCACGGTGATCTCACGTTCATACCAGCCACGGCGGAGGGACTCGTTCCAGAGTTTCCATTCCGCGCTCTTGCCGACTTTCTGGACTCCGGGGGTGCCGGAGCCGGGGCCGGTATTGGAGTAAGCACCCCACATCTGGGTGCCCCAAGCACCGGGTACCCAGATGAGGCCCCACTCGGCGGTGGGTGCGGGCGAGGAGGCGCTAGGGCCGGCGGCGGGAAGCCAGCGCCAGAGACCATTGAGGACGATCTCGCTCCGAGTGACCGTGGGGGAGACGACAGGGCCGGCAGGCGTGGGTACTTCGGGGGCCTGGGCGCAGAGAGCCAAGGGGAAGGAGGCGAGGGCGAGTAAGGAAAGCCGTAGCAGAAGGTGCATGTCGGGGTAGTGGGCAGGAAGACAAAATAAATCGGCGCGGCTTGAGGGCCGCGCCGGTGAATCCGGACGGGTTAAGGATTTAAATCAGAGGGTGCACAAACGGCCGTCTCACTCAGTTACTCCTACCGGCACCAGCTCGATGTCATCCACCCGAACCTCGCCCTTGGCGGACCTGAAGACGACCTCCATACCGATTCTGTAGGCTGAGGTGGGCACGTTAAAGATGCTTTCGCGGTCCTGCCATTCGGCATCGGTGGACTTGATCTGCCCGGCACCGACCCAAGCGGCTTGAATGGATTTGCCGTCTTTATCGTAGAAGCGGAGATAGATGCCAGCACCGTTGCCGGCGGGATCCGGCGCGCCGAGTTCGATCCGTTTCGGCAGTACGCGGAAGCTGACGCGCAGGCGGTCGATTTTGGGCGGGAGGTCGATGCTGGCGGACGCCGAGGTGAATCCAAAATCCGGATTCACCATGCGAAGTTCCTTGGTGCCACCCTCGCCTTTGACGAGATCCACGCGGAAGCCCTTTTGCCAAGGTTTGTCGTTGGGATCGGGGAATTTCCAGCCGCTGGGCACTTGAAGGCTTTCGCCGAAGATATCGAAGGTGCCTTCGGGGAATAGGTTACGCCCGAGGATATTGGATTGGGCCTGGGCTGTTGAAGCGGCTAATAGAAGGGTGGTTAGGAGTAGGTAACGGAGTTTTTTCATAGAGGTAAAAAGCACGGAGAAGCTAGTTCGATGGAGCGCAGAAACAAGATAAGGGTAACTTAATCGTTCAGCTTATGAATTAGGGGGGGCTGGTTGATAAATCAGACGATCGCCGAAGTGCTGCGAGCGGGGGAGAATTACCCGCTGGGTCAGCGCACCGTGGATTAACCCAGAAGGTTCTTCGCGGTTTTGATTGGGTGCAAAGACCGGGAAAGAACCGCTAATGCGGCGAGCCAAAGTCCGCCGCCGAGATTTCTCCTGCCGACCAAGTCGGCCGACGCGGTCGATTCCTCGGCCAATGGCCTCGCTGGGAAAATGGCTAATTGCTTATTCAAGAGGTCTTTACTCTATGCCGAGGCCATTGGCGTAACGTCGAACACGGCCGTTTCGCAACGCGAAGCCACTCGCTCTCTGCCGCGCTCATTGAGCCGCGGCATTAGCGGTCAAACCAAAGCTACCTACTTAAAACAGCGAGGAACCAAAAATTATATGCGTATAGCGCAGAGGTGTAACCATCCAGTCACCAGACAGATGAGGAGGTAAGCTCGTAAATTGGTGCCCGGGGTGGGAATCGAACCCACAAGGATTTCTCCGGAAGATTTTGAGTCTACTGCGTCTGCCAATTCCGCCACCCGGGCAAGGGTCTCGAAAAAACTAACGGTCAAAGACGTAGCTTCCCGCACCGGCTTGTAAACTCGAAAGCCACAGATCCTCACATTTCCTTACCTAGCAGCAGCTTAATTATCCCCAAATAAACTCCGAAAATACTTACGGTATTTTTGAATGTTTCTCCACCCACCCGGTCTATCTCTACGTCATCAATAATGGTTGTTTGGTTTGCTGGCAGAGGCGGCCCCGGGGTGGTTCCCGAAGGTCGCCTCTCCTCATTTACGGGGTTGGCGTGAACCGCCGCAGGGCTTTTTCTCCGCTCCATGGCCGACTTCCGTGTTTACCTGCCCTTCACCCCGCCGCCCGGCGCCGTGGAAATCGCCCTGCCCGCCGCCGAAACCCATCACCTCGTTAACGTCAACCGCGCCCGCCCCGGCGACCCCGTTGTTGCCTTCGACGGTTTGGGCCGCGACTGGCAGTGCCAGCTCTCCCGCATGGAAGGCAAGAAACACGCCCTGCTCCAAGTCCTCTCCTACGCCACCCGCCCGCCCCTGCCCTGCGCGCTCATCCTCGGCCAGGGTCTGCCCAAAGGAGGCACCATGGACGATATCGTGCGCCAGGCCACCGAGCTCGGCGCCGCACGCATCGCGCCACTCGCCACCCAACGCAGCGAACTGCGACTCGACGCCGACCGCGCCGACAAAAAAACCGACAAATGGCGCCTCGCCGCCATCGAAG
>JAIXRU010000114.1 GCA_027485045.1 Opitutaceae bacterium
CGCCGCACCGAGTTCCGGCACACTTTCAGTCAACGGCCACACTCCCGGCGGCGGTGACGACCTCGCATACGTTTTCCAAGATCCCACCCTCCTGCCTTGGCTCAAGATCGCCGCCAACGTCGAGACCCTCCTGTGCCTACGCCGCATGCCCGCCGCCGAGCGCACCCGCCGCCGCGACGCCGCCCTATCGCTGGTGCGTCTCTCCGACCGCGCCTCCGCCTACCCGCGCCAGCTCTCCGGCGGACAGCGCATGCGCGTCTCCTTGGCCCGCGCCCTCGCCCTCGAACCGCGCATTCTCCTGCTCGACGAACCTTTCGGCGCACTCGACGAAATGACCCGCGACCGGCTCGGCGAGGAACTTCTGGCTATCCGCGAACGCCAGCGCTGGACCGCCTTGTTCGTCACTCACTCGGTCACAGAAGCGGTTTTCCTCGCCAGCCGGATCATTATTCTCGCGGCACACCCCGGCCGTATCGCCCAAGACATTACGAGCAACTTGCCCTACCCGCGCACCGCCGAAACCCGCCTTGACCCGGTATACCTAAGCCGGGTGGCCGAGGTTTCCGCCCTTCTGCGTTCGGTGGACCCCGAAACCTTCACCCCGGCTAAGGTCCCCTAGTTCGATGAATTCCCGCCTACTTCGTTGGTTTCTGCCCTTGGCCTTCGCCAGTCTTCTGCTGCTGGGTTGGCAACTCCTGCACCATTCGCTCCCACCATCGCGCCGTTTCCTACTGCCCGATTTGAGCCGCATCTTCGCCGCGTTTCGCGAACACGGACCCACACTGCTATCTGCCGCTCGTTACACTGCTTGGACCGCCCTCGCCGGTTTCAGCCTCGCCGCGCTTGTGGCCATCGCCGCGTCCCTCGTGCTCGCCAGTTCCCATCTGGTGCGCACCACGCTCTACCCCTATCTCATGGCGCTGCAAATGGTGCCCATCATCATTATCGCTCCCATTCTCATTCTCTGGGTCGGCCCCGGCGCGCCCAGCGTGATCATCGTCACGTTCCTCATCTCGTTTTTCCCCTTGGTGGTAAACACGACTCAAGGCCTGCTCTCCGTGGAGCGCGGCCAGGTGGATCTCTTCCGCATGGGCCGGGCCTCCCGCTGGCAGGAACTGTTGCTCCTTCGCGCCCCCGCCGCCCTGCCCTATTTTTTCACCGGCCTGCGCATCTCCGCGATCCTTGCCCCCATCGGCGCCCTCACGGCTGACTACCTTGTGGGCACCTCCACCGGCGGCAAATCCGGCCTCGGCATCACCGCTCTGCTCTACAGCGCCCGCAACGAGATCCCCGCCCTCTACGCCACCGCTTTGGTCGGCTGCGCCCTCGGCTTCGCCCTGGTCGCCGTCGTCTCCGCCCTCGCCTGGCTCGTACTCCACCACTGGCACGATAGCTACTCCTCTAACGAAAAATGAACATCAACCGTCCCTCCCTTGTCTTCAGCACCCTCGCCGCCCTCCTCGGCCTCAGCCTCGCCGCCTGCGCCAGGAAAGATCCCGCCGCGCCCACCGTTGCCGCGAACGCCACTCCCGCACTCACTCCCATCACCGTGCAGCTCGACTGGGTGCCCGAACCCGAGCACGGCGGCCTCTTCCAAGCTCAGGCACGGGGCTGGTTCCGCGAAGCCGGCCTCGATGTCACACTCATGCCCGGCGGCGCCAACGCCCTCGTTAACCAACGCGTCGCCACCGGCCAGGCCCAGCTCGGCCAAGGCGAAAGCGTCACCACTCTGCTCGATGTCCACAAGGGTTTGCCCCTACTCCAGATCGCGGCCGTGTTCCAGAACGACCCCTCCGTCTTCCTCCTCCACGCCGACAACCCCATCCGCGATTTCAAGGACCTCGCCGGCCGCAAAATCATGGCCCGCCCCGGCTGGATATTCCTCGATTACCTGCGCCAGAAATACGCCATCGATTTTACCATCATCCCCTTTAATTTCTCCGTCTCCAACTTCATCGCCGACAAAGAATTCATCCAGCAAGGCTACTACATCGCCGAGCCCTACTTCATCACCCAAGGCGGCGCCCCCGCCCCCAAGTATCTCTACGCCTGGGATGCCGGCTACGACTCCTACGCCGTCCTGATCGCCAACCCCGACTGGGCCAAACAAAACCCCGCCGCCCTCCGCGCCTTCCTCGACGCCTACATTCGCGGCTGGCGTGACTACCTCGAAGGAGACCCCACACCCGCCCACTCCGCCATGAAGCAGGCCAATCCCAACAACACCGACGCCTTCCTCGCTTTCTCCCGCCAAATGATCATCGACGAAAAACTCGTCATCGGCCGCGACGCCACCGACACCACTCGCATCGGCCGCCTCGACCCCGCCCGCTACGCCCGCCAACTCAAAATCGTCGAAGACTTAAAACTCATCCCCCCCGGCGCCCTAAAAGTCAGCGACGTCATGACCACCGAATACCTGCCCCCACTCCCCAAAATGTAGGGCGGGGTCGCCGCACCCCGCCGCCTCTGAGCCCCACCCACCAACAAACGCCTCCACCCGAATTACTAACTTACTAGCTCTACTAGCTTAACAGCTTTCCAGCTCCCTCCCCAAGCCCGCGCCCGTGCCCCTCCCCTTCCAAGGCTCCCTTCCCTGCCGTCATCTTCACCTAGAACTCGGGGCGACGCCGCGGATCATGGGCATCCTCAATGTCACCGCCGACTCCTTCTCTGATGGCGGTCGCTATCTCGTGCTCGACTCCGCCCTCGCCCGCGCCCGCCAACTCGTCGCCGAGGGAGCCGACCTGCTCGACATCGGCGGCCAATCCACACGCCCCGGCTACACCGAAATCTCCGAAGCCGAAGAGATCGCCCGCACCGCGCCCCTCCTCCGCGCCCTCGCCACCGAGTTCCCCCGCCTGCCGCTCTCGATCGACACCTATAAACCCGCCGTCGCCGCCGCCGCCCTCGCCGCCGGCGCGCACATCGTAAACGACATCCACGGCCTCCAAGGCCCCTGCGGCCCCGCCCTCGCCCGCCTCGCCGCCGACACCGGTGCCGCCCTGGTCATCATGCACCACGACCCCGCCCTCTCCGCTACTTGCTTACCCGCTCTACCAGCTTCTCCCTCCCCGCTCCTCGAATCCGTACTCACCTTCTTCCGCCGCTCGCTCGACCTCGCCGCTGCCGCTGGCCTGCCCGCCGACCGCATCATCCTCGACCCCGGCATCGGCTTCGCCAAAACCCAGCCGCAAAACGTCGCCCTCCTCCGCAACCTACACGCCCTGCATGCCCTAGGCTGCCCGATCCTCCTCGGCGTCTCGCGCAAATCCGTCTTCGGCCACCTCCTCCCCGAACTCGCCACCCCCGCCGACCGCCTCGAAGCCACCCTCGCCGCCACCACCCTCGCCGTGGCTCAAGGCGTGCAACTCCACCGCGTCCACGACGTCGCCGCGAACCGCCGCGCCGCCTTGATCGCCGCCGCCCTCCGTGCGGGCTAGAACATGAGTTCGAGCGCACGCTTCAAGGCTACTCTGTTTAAATAAGCACCTTGATCTCCAGCATAATGCATTTTTCGGGTATGGTTTATGAAATTCGCAATTTGCTCCGGCTCAGCCAACGCGCCGTCAATTCCATCGCTGCTAAGGGCCACTCCGGGTAGCGAAACTTGAAACCGTTTTCTATTAGTCGTCCCGGCACTACGCGGCGGCTTTTCAGGATGAGTTCGGTTTCGGTACGGAGAAAAAGGGTGCCTATTTCCAGCTCCCAGCGCGGGACGGGAATCGCTAATCGAAGACCCAACCGACGGCGAAGTTCCGCAAGAAAATCACGAAAGGGCAGCG
>JAIXRU010000283.1 GCA_027485045.1 Opitutaceae bacterium
CGGAGTTAAATCCCAATATGACTTCTCGTTCGCTTCTGCCAAAACTTTTAATTTTGGCCGCCCTGCTACCCGTTGTCGGTTTCGTCGCGTGGCGCCTACTCAACACCTCCTTCATGCTCTATGACGATGAGGGATACATGCTTATCGGCTTAGCTAATTTCGCGAAGGGACACCCGCTTTACGACGAAGTCTTCACACAATACGGGCCAGCACCCTTTATCTACCATTGGCTCGCATCGATGTCTCTAGGTGTGCCTGTCGACCATGCCCTGGGTCGTCTTCTTACCTGGACCCATTGGCTGACGGCCGCTCTTTCCTCGGGTTTGCTGGCCTGGCGCTTAAGCGGTCGTTTTTGGACGGCTCCCTTTACGATCATTTTAAGCTTCGGATATCTATGGCAGATAACATCCGAACCCTCACATCCCGGGGGGTTTATCGCTGCGTTAATCTCCACCGCTTGCCTGCTGGCCGTGCACACCTGGACTATTTCTAGGCGTCGCACCGCGCTAGCCGTACTGGGAGGCGCTGGCGCCGTACTTTTTTTTACAAAAATCAATATTGGGGTGCTATGGCTGGCCGCATCTATAGTTTTCTGGAGCTTTGCATCCGACCATATCTTGGCGCGTAAATCCCGCTGGGCTCTGGCCTTGGCCTATATCGCAATGCCCTTTGTTTTGATGCGCCCCTTGCTGAATATCGAGTGGGTTCTAAACTTGGCGCTAGTTTTCGCAATCTCGGCGGCTCTAATAATTGTTATTCTGCACCTCGCCTTAAGGGATGATCGTCCACCCGCCTCGGCATGCCTGTCGCCTTGGCCGATAATTTTGACTGGCTTGGCAGTGGCCGCTGGCATGATCGGCCTCACACTGGCTCGAGGCACCAGCACTGCTGGTTTACTTGAAGGGGTGCTGATAGCGCCACTGCGTCACGCGGTAAACTTTAACTTCGGCTTTAACTGGCTACCGCATGCGTTCGTTATTGGCGCGGGTTGCATAATACTTTCCATCGCCTGGCTAGTTTTTCCCCTCCGTCGATCAGCACTTGACTGGTTGATCGTTTTCGGACGTTTGACCGCTCTTTGTGTGCTCGCGTGGCATGCTCAATTGTGGCTGAGTATATACGGAGTTGGTAGAGTCATAGCATACTGCCTGCCGCTTACGCTTCTCTTTATCTTGCCGCTATCCAAGCCAACAACCGGAAAAAGACTCGGACTGCCAATCGCGACACTTCTTGCCTTCGCTCAAGTTCTTCACACCTATCCTGTAGCGGGATCTCAAATGGGTTGGGGCACGTTTTTGCTTCTTCCAATATGGGTGACTGGATTGGCCGATGCGGCTGATTGGCTTCGGTCTCGCGTCTGGCGTTTTTCGCCCGCAGCCGTGGCAATCACTGCCTTGAGCATAAGTGCGTATCAGTTTCACATGCTTTACCGCGAAGCGGTGAGTCGATGGAAAGATTATTTACCTCTGCTCCTACCAGGTTCCAACGAACTGCATATGACCGCCAGCGCTCACGCGCTTATAAGCGTTTTGACGACCAACTCCAAAGTGCATGCTGACATGCTGTTTTCCCGCCCAGGCATGTTCAGCTTTAACCTCTGGACTGGCATCCCAACTCCAACGATGCGAAACGCCACTCATTGGTTTTGGCTACTCAGCGAAAAAGAACGCAGTGAAATAGCAATATCCATGTCCTCGGCTCCCCAAGCGGCCGTTATAGTGTCAAAATCCCTAGATCAGTTTGTCGAAAAAAACCTCGGACTCAAAATGCAAGGCGGTTTAAACGATATCATCGCCCGCGATTACCCCGTTCTTTTCAACCTGAACCAGTTTGAGTTTCGACTTCGTTCAACCAAGCCAGCCGTGCCCTTCAACCTTTACGAATGTTACCTTGAGAAAGAATCATCAACTCCATCCCGCCAGCCGCTAATGGTTGAGATCAATCTCGCTTTCGACGACGCCGTGGAAAAAATTCACTTACTACACTGTAATCAGGAAACCGACGCCCCTTTAGTTCTTTCAGCCGCCAACAGCACGTTAGCAACGGTTACGCCTATCACCAGCGGAGGAAAGTCCATCGGCCCGGAAGTAGCCGTCTCATGGCCTCTTCGCCTGACAGGACTTACTCGACTCCGCCTCTGGCCAACCCAAGGCGTCCAGGATACCCTATCGCGCGACGGCATGTTCCTATACGATACAAAAGGCCGTCTAATCACGAGCGCGACTCGTGCGCAACCTGAGCCTGCTCCGCTTGCGCACGACTAACGCCGCACCACCACCGCCAGCAAACTCACACCGCAAGGAAACGGCAGGCGCCAACCAGCCATCTTAACCATCACGTAGCGTAATAGGAAGTTTAGCCAACGCGGCGGCTCTTTGTCTTCCGCGCGTACCGCCCTCGGGTCGGCCGGAAACCACCGGCGCCAACGCCGCACCAGCCAAACTATGGGATACACCGCAACGTTGGTATAGTTAAGGTGCCGCATCTCCCATTGATCGTCGGGAAACAGGGCACGTAAACCGGGCCGGTCGTATCGACGATAGTGATGCAAAACCTCATCCCAGTCGCTCCGCAGCGCCATACTTGCGGGAACGGTAATCACGGCCACGCCACCCGGCCGCAGTATGCGATGAAACCCACGCACAACCGCCGCGTCGTCTGGCGTGTGCTCGAGCACATCAAGCGCGGTGACAAACTCGACGGAATGATCCGGCAAAGGTATGCTATCCCCTGCGAGTGCAATCACCTGATCAGACGCAAAACGACGACGCAACATACGCAAAGCGGCCTCATGATCATCCACAACTAACACGCGACAAGACGCCTGCATCTCTTCGGCAAACAGTCCCGTGCCTGCCCCACAATCTAGCAGGGTGTCAGAGCGGACCGGCGGACGCACCCGCTCGATCCACCGCCGCACAAACTGCCGCTTTCCTGAATAATACCAGTGGGTGCGCTCCACCCTCGCCAAATTGTCATATTCATCGTCATTCATACAGCGAAGCAGAGCATTGTGTGCCTGCTTCCCAACTGTCCACCCTTAGAGAGATGAATCAAATGGACTCACTCATGCCCTTGTGACGTATATTTTCGAATGCGAACGGCAATTATCGGGTTACTGTTTTTACTCGTTAGCATCCACGTGCTAATTGCAAACTTAGCCATGCGGGAAAAATCCGCCACGTCCGATGAACCGGCCCACATTATGGGCGGTTACACCTTTAACGCCCTTCACGACTACCGCATGCAGCCGGAAAACGGCATACTGCCGCAGCGTCTTCACGCCCTTCCCGCTCTTATTCTCGGCGACAACCCACCCGCTCTCGACAATGCCGCTTGGCGCGAGGCCAACGTATGGCACTTCGCCCACCTCTTCCTCCGCGGTTCGGGCAACGACGGCGACCAGATCCTGCGGCTGGCGCGCCTTATCAACTCCCTCTTCGCCGCCTTCGTGGTCGCACTCACAGGCTGGTGGGCCTGGCGTATCGCCGGACCGGCAGCCGCACTCTGGGCCACCGCCTTCGCCACCGCCTGTACCACTCTGCTCGCCCATGGCCCGCTTGCCACCTCGGATATGGCGATGACATTTTTCTGGTTGGCCTGCCCCGCGGCTTGGTGGTGGCACCTGCGCACCCGTTCCGTCTCTTCCCTGACCCTCAGTTCGGCCTGCTTTGCCTTCGCTTGCGTGGCAAAGTTTACCTCCGTGTTACTGCCGCCCACCCTCTTCGCCCTCACCTTGGTGTATTTCTGGCGGCAACGAAAAGCCCTCAGCCAAAATGCAAGCTCCACGGACCTGAAACTCCCTGCTCTCGCGCTTTCCACGCTAATTCACGCCCTTACCGCCTGGCTCGTCATCTGGGCCTTTTTCGGCTTTCGCTACGCGGCGCAAAACCCCGCCTTACCGCCCGGTTCCTTCTCTTTCCCTTGGGAATATGTCGGCTCTGGCTTGGGCTTCCCCGGCACGGTCATCGCCCTGTGTAAATCCGGGCACTTGCTGCCCGAGGGTTACCTCTACGGGCTTTCCCATGCCCTTAAGCAATCTCAAGCCCGTGGTGCTTTCCTCGATGGCGCCTACTCGATCCACGGCTGGGTTTCCTTTTTCCCAAAAACCCTTCTCTACAAAACATCCCCGGCCCTGCTCGGCGCCTCCCTGCTCGGCGTCGCGCTGCTAATCGTCACCTGGGGCCGCCGTCGAACCCACCCCTTGATAACTCCGGCCGCCGGTCTCCACTGGCACTGGTTTTGGCCGCTGGCACTTCCTTTCGGCGTGTATTGGCTCATCTCCATCACCAGCAACCTCAACATCGGGCACCGCCACATCCTGCCCACTTACCCCGCGCTTCACATCCTGGCTGGCGTTGGCGCGGTTCTTGCCTGGCAGACGGTTCCGGCGGCTAGGCGCGCTTGGGCACACGCCGCCTTCGCCCTGCTACTCGGGTTTCACGCGCTGGCTGCGGCCCGCATTTATCCCCACTACCTCGCTTACTTCAGCCCGCTCGCCGGAGGCCCGGAAAACGGTTACCGGCACCTCGTCGACAGCTCGCTCGACTGGGGTCAAGATTTCCCCGGCCTGCGCGACTGGCTGGTAGAAAACCGCCATCCCGGCGAGGCCGTCCACTTCTCCTACTTTGGAACAGACGATCTCGAGCATTACGGAATAAAAGCTCAACTCCTGCCGTCCATCCTCGACTATCGTGAATACCGGCCATGGTCCTGGCCCGGTGCCGGGATCTACGCGATTAGCGCCACGATGCTTCAACACGTCTACCAACCCGTCCGAGGCCCGTGGACGCCCGACAACGAAGCCGAGTATCAAGCCTGCCGCGCCCTCAATCCCTCCTTCCGCCGACTCAAACTAAACCCCTCAGACCCGGAACTCATCGCCCAGACACCCGCAATAGTCTGGGAAGCGCGCTGGAGACGTTTCGAGACCCTGCGCTTCGCCCGGCTCTGCCACTACCTACGACTGCGTGGTCACGACGCCCAGGTAGGCTACTCGATTTTACTCTACCGGCTCGACGCGCAAGAAATCGAAGCCGCCCTGGAAAGACCCTTCAGCGTGCTGCTCGACACCGCAGAAAGCCGGTCGGCCAAGCACTAATGTGCCAGCAAATCCGGATCTTTTTTGTGCTAACTTTGGGAGCGCTTTGGCAAAATTGAGTCTAATTTTTAAGGTAAATCAAAAACGGATGTGCTAAAGTGGACTTCTTACCACTATGCTTCTCCTCGGAATAGACCTCGGCAGCTCTGCTGTAAAAGCCTCCCTCCTTGATGCCGCCACAGGGCGGGTCGTCTCAGCGGCCCAATCGCCGCAACAGGAGATGCCGATCTCGGCACCGCAACCCGGCTGGGCCGAACAGGACCCCGCGCAATGGTGGGAACACACCTCGCTGGCCATTCGTGCCGCCTGCGCTGGACAGGCGGTTTCGCAAATTGCCGCCATCGGCATATCTTACCAGATGCACGGCCTTGTAACGCTTGACGAATACAACCATCCCGTGCGCCCCGCCATCATCTGGTGCGACAGCCGCGCAGTCGAAACCGGAGCCAAGGCCTTTGCAGAACTCGGCCACGAAACCTGCCTTGCCCGATTGCTCAACTCCCCGGGCAATTTCACCGCCTCCAAGCTGCGCTGGGTTCAACAGAACGAACCCGCCAATTTCAGTCGTATCCGGAAAATCATGCTGCCGGGTGATTACCTGGCTTTACGTTTGACGGGCGAAATCCAAACCACCGCTTCCGGCCTCTCCGAGGGCACTTTATGGGATTTCTCCCAAAATACTCCGGCCACATTCCTGCTCGAACATTGGGGGCTGGCCCCATCGCTCATTCCCGCACTCACCCCCACCTTTGGCCACCAAGCCGGGGTGCTCGCCTCGGTTGCCGCCGATCTCGGACTGCCAGCTGGAATCCCTGTTTCCTACCGGGCCGGAGATCAGCCGAATAACGCCTTCTCGCTCAATGTCCTGAACCCGGGCGAAATCGCCGCAACCGGTGGCACTTCGGGTGTCGTTTACGGCGTAACCGACCGCCTCGCCTTCGATCCCCAGAGTCGCGTAAACGGTTTTGCCCACGTTAACCACACGGCATCGGACCCGCGTATCGGCGTGCTGCTGTGCATCAACGGCACCGGCATTCTTTACGCTTGGTTGCGCCGCACCCTCGGGGCCAACCTGAGTTACCCTGAACTCAATGCCCTTGCCGCAGCAGTCCCGGCCGGCAGCGAGGGTCTGAGTATTTTACCCTTCGGAAATGGTGCCGAACGCATGTTAGGTAATCGTCGTATCGGAGCGCAGTGCCTGGGACTCGATTTCCTGCGCCACCAACCCGGCCACCTGGCAAGAGCCGCGCAAGAAGGCATAGCCTTTTCCTTTAGCCACGGCATCGCCGGCATGAAAGCCACCGGGCTCACGCCCAAGCGACTGCGAGCCGGTGACGCCAATTTGTTCAAGAGTGCGGTGTTCCGCGATACTCTGGCGGCAACCCTGGGCGTGAGTATCGAGCTCATCCGCACCGATGGCGCCGCCGGTGCCGCGCGCGGTGCCGGGTTGGGTGCGGGAATCTATGCGACGCCAGCCGAGGCTTTCGCGGGTCTGGAGGTCATCAGCACGATAGAGCCGAATCCGGCTTTGGTCGGACCCTGCCAGGAAGCCGCCGCACTGTGGGAATCGGGTTTGGCAAAAGCCCTCGCTTAACCGCAAAAAGGATACCCGACTTGCATCCTGGCATAATTCGAACCTTTTGACCCAAAACATATGAAATTTCGCCTTCTCCTCGTCGCCTCATTTATTCTCGCCGCGTTCTCTTCTACGGCTTCCGCCGAGTCCCTGAAGGTGGGCGATTCCGCTCCCTTGGTATCGGCGACGACAGACGCCGGCACCACCTTGAACCTGGGCGAAGTCTACAGCAAGAACGCATACACCCTCGTGTGGTTCTATCCCAAGGCCCTGACCGGTGGTTGCACCAAGCAGGGCTGCTCCCTGCGTGACGCCAACGCGGAACTTACCGCCAAAGGAGTCGCCATCATCGGCGTCAGCACAGATAGCGTCGAGAAACAGAAAGAGTTTAAGAATGTGAACAACTTTGCGTTCCCTTTGCTGGCCGACACCGACAAAACCGTAATCAAAGCCTTTGGCCAAGCCGGTCTTCTAATGGCCAGCCGTGAAGCCTATCTGATCAAAGACGGAAAAATCGTCTACAAGGATTCGGGCGTAACCTCCAAACAGGCCGAAAACGTTCTAGCCTTCCTGGCTACCCAAAAGAACTGAGTGCACCGGAATTTGGCGCGTGTCTGGGTTTAATGACCGCTCGTAGCCAACGCCCTATCGGCTTAGCGTGAGCACTGCTGGGCAAAGTTACCCGCTGCGGCTTGTCCCGCTGGTCGACCTCCGCTCGGTAGCTCGTCCACGCTATGCGTGTTATTCGCGCTGTTTCGGCTTTAATCTTAAAGGATAAACCTAGTTAAGATATTTTGGTGCCCCCACGGGGAATCGAACCCCGCTTTGAAGAATGAGAATCTCCTGTCCTAACCGATAGACGATGGGGGCAGAACCAAAAGGAAGGCGGAAGATTGCGGTTTGCGGGGCTGCGTCAAGCCCTTGTTTCGCGGATTATGTTTCTTAAACTCGTCCGTTAAACCAAAGCCTGTCGTCATTGATTTACCGGCGAACTCTCGGCTAGCCCTCAACCGCCCAGTTCGACCTGCGGGTTAATGTCGGCATCATAATCAATTCCCGGCACTCCGAAGCCGAAGAGCTTGAGGAACTCCGCACGGTAACCGGCTATATCCGTCAGGGCCGAGAGATTTTCGGTGCACACTTCCGGCCAGAGCTTGGCCACCGCTTCCTGTACGTCGGGCTGCATTTCCCAATCGTCGATACGAACGCGACCGGCGTCGTCGAAAAACAGCCCCGTGCCACCATACATCTGGGTGCGGTAGAGGCGGTCAATTTGCTCGATGCAGCCTTCGTGGTTGCCCTTGGCCTTCATAACTTTGTAAAGCATCGAAATGTAGAGTGGCACCACCGGGATGGCCGAGCTGGCCTGGGTGACGAGGGCTTTGTTGACCGAGATAAAGGCCCGTCCGTAGCCGTTACATTTCAGGGTGGCGTTGATGGATTTGGCGGCGCGTTCGAGGTCGTTTTTGGCTAGGCCGATCGTGCCATTTTTGTAAACCGGCCAGGTGACCGCCGGTCCAATGTAGGAGTAGGCAACCGAAGTGGCGCCGGGCGCGAGGAGTTTGGCTTCATCAAGGGCATTGATCCACATTTCCCAGTCTTCGCCGCCCATCACTGCGGTCGTGTCGGCGATCTCGGTTTCGGTGGCGGGCTCGATGGTGATTTCGGATACGATGCCTTTGTCGGTATCAACCGTTTTGTTGGTGTAGGATTGGCCGACGGGCTTCAGGGTCGATTTGTGAACGACCCCCGTCTTGGGGTGGGTGCGTCGCGGGGAGGCCAGAGAGTAAACAATCAGGTCCACTTGCCCCAAGTCGGCTTTGATGGCGGCAAGGACTTCGGCTTTGACCGAGTCGGAAAAGGCATCGCCGTTGAAATTCTTGGCGTAAAGGCCGGCTGCTTTGGCCGCTTTGGTGAACGCCGCGCTGTTATACCAACCCGCGCTGGCGGGTTTGTCGGGCTCGGACGGGCGCTCGAAAAATACGCCGATGGTGGCGGCACCCGAGCCGAACGCAGCGGAGATGCGGGAGGCGAGTCCATAGCCAGTGGAGGCGCCGATCACGAGGACTTTTTTAGGGCCTTTTGCGAGCGGGCCTTGCGCTTTAACGTAGGCGATCTGCTCGTCGATGTTAGCGGCGCAACCAGCAGGATGAGCCGTTATGCAGACGAAGCCTCGGACTTTGGGTTTGATGACCATAAGGTGGAGAAAGTGGGTGTCGGGAAAACGGGCGTCCAGAAAGTTTTAGGGCGCGGTCGCGGGAACCGGTGACGAAGAGGAGCGCAAATGCTCGGCCTGGGCGCGGGACAGAATGCGTTCGGCCTCGAGTTGCTGGCGGAGAGCACGGGCTTCTTGTTCCTGAAGGCGAAGTTGGTCGGCTTGGGTGGCAATGGTCTGGCGCAGAGAGAAATTAGAAGCGAGGAGAAGAAACAAAGCGCTGGAAATAGCGAGTGCGAGCAGGATGCGTGGGAGAGCGGCCATGGTGAGCGTTAAAAAAGAAAGTAAGTTTGGGATTTATCAGAGTAGCCACAGGCCAAGCACACCGAGCACGAGCAGAGTAGCGACCACTCGCACGGCGACCAGTTCCTGACGGGTGAGTTTATGAAGCATGATCAGGGATTGAAAGGCGGCGGGGGCGAAAACCGGGCGTAAAGGGCGTAGGTGGTTTCCAAAGGCATGGGTTGAAGAACCGGCAGTAGGTTTTCCAGAGTCTTCTCGGCGGGGAAGCGCATAAATGAGGCCTGCACGGAGGCAAGCAGTCGGTATTCCCGTCCGGTGGCAACGGTGATCCAACCGGCTATGAGTTGCATGCCCGCTTCATCCCGGTGGGCGCCGGCAACAGCATAGAGTGCGAGCAACTGGGGGTAACGCGCATCGCCAGCGGGCATTGGGTCGCGGGTGAGTTTTTCGATATACAAGGCGAGCAGCTCCGGTTCCGGATAGGCGGCCAAGTGGCTGCTGAGCAGCTCGCAGACCGCCGGCTGGGTGGGTTGTGCCAGCAGGCGCATGACCAGGCTCGTGCGTTCGCTGGTTTTTCCGGTAAGGGCGAGAGCCGCCAGTTGGAGCGTAACTTTTTCTCTGGTGCCGAGCGGGGAATCGGTGCGTTGCAGCGCGGTTAACACCCTCGCGGCGCCACCCTCCTCCTGCAACAAGTAGCGCATCCAGTGGTAACAAAGAAAGGCATCACGTTCTAGATTTGCAGCAGTTGAAAGCGTATCCAATCGGACCTTACGATCAAGGCGGTAGAGTTCGCGCTCCCTCCGCAGAGTGGCGGCCAGATAACCGGGCAGCTCAGGCGCGGCGATTAGCGCGTCCAGCGTGGACGGAGACCCGGTCTGGCGCGTGGCATGAAGAAAGGCTTGTAGCCAGGCCGGCGAAGCGGTCGCGCCGGAGTGCAGCAGGCGTTCGCCAGCCACGCGCTGAATCGTTTTGAAGTCGCCCCGCGCCAGCAGAGCGCGAAACCAAGCTTGGGCGGTGTCCTCACGTTGCGCGGGATGGTCGGCGAGCAAGCGGGCGTAGTTTTGGTCGGAGAGTGCAGGTTGGGTGACTTGTCGGAGTTGGGCGAGCTGGATGCCGACGGCATAGTTTCGCGGATCCAGCTCGTATGCGGTGGCGAGCAGCAGAAGCGAGTCTGCGAGGTTGCCTCGGGCATTGGCGGCTTGAGCTTTCTTCTGGTAAAACTCCGCCTGCACGGTGGAAAACTCTTTCCACGCCGGCGGCCAAACTACCTGGCGAAAACTAATGTCGTAACCGATAACCTGGAGAAGTCCGAAACCAAGCACGGCGAGTGCTATAATCAGCAGCCCACCTAAAGCACCGAGTAAAACGGTCGCCCGGCCCCAAAAAGGACGCACGGCTGCACTATCCGCCGAACAAACCCAGTTACCATCGGAGCGGGCTTCAAGCAGCGGGCAAACGGCACGGAAGCGGGCCGGGGACCGAAAGCCCAGCACCGCTTCGCAACCGGTTTCGTAAGCACGTCCGGAATCACTGGCTATCTGACATGGGCAGCTAGGACGACGTCCGCGCAAAACATAGATGCTCTTGCGCAGATTCCAGTAAAGGGCGGCCCAGCCGAGACGAACGGTATCAGTGATTAACCCAGACACAGTGCTCGTAACTGACGAAGGGCGTGTTCAGGCGCGAGGGCAAAGGATGCCCGTTACGTCCTGAGTAGTGCTAAATTCCATTTAAAATTCGCTACGCCTGACTGGAAAATTGGAAAGACCCGGTTTCGGTCACGTGTCCACTCAACTTTAGCTCCAATACACACATCACAACTACATGAAAAACCATCGTATCCATCATTTGATCCGACTCATCTCGGGTGCCGTCGCTTTGTTTGCCGCGTGCACCCTCAGTGCCGCCACCGTAGGACAGCCAGCTCCCGCTTTCACCCTCACGGACATCAAGGGAACCAGCCATAATCTCTCCGACTTTAAAGGTAAGACCGTGGTACTCGAGTGGGTTAACCCTGAGTGCCCCTTTGTCATCAAACATTACGAAAAGAGCGGCAATATCCCCAGCACCCAAAAGGCGGCCACCACTGATGGCGTTGTCTGGTTGCAGATCAACTCGGCCGCCGCCGGCAAACAGGGTGACTTTGCCCCTGCCCAAGTTGCGGACTGGTCGGCCAAAAACAAAGTCGCCGCCACCGCTTATCTCCGCGACAGCGATGGTAAGGTCGGCAAAGCTTACGCCGCAAAAACCACTCCCCAACTTTATGTAATCAACCCTGAGGGTGTATTGGTTTACAACGGCGCTATAGACAGCATCCGTTCCAGCGATGCCGCTGATATCACCAAGGCTGAAAACTACATGACCACGACTTTGGCGGCGTTAAAGTCGGGTAAGCCGGTGGTCAAATCCACCACCCCACCCTACGGTTGCTCGGTTAAATACTAACAGGAAGAAAGACCTCGGAGTTCAGTCCTTAGCACTCCGAGGTCTTTTTGTACAAGAGATTACCCCGCATCGGAGATCACTCGTTGAGTCACAAAATTAAGGCTCAACGAATAAAAAATCAGGCAAGTAAAGGTACAACGTAGAAAAGGCATGATGAAGCATGCAAACGAGAGTCGGTGCGTCGCCGTAAGAACGGTGATAAGTCGTCAGAAATAACCGTTAGGGAACAGATATTTAGGAAGGTCCGAAATTCATTTGCTCGGTTTGAGATCTTGCGAGCCCGAAACGAAACCGATACGCGATGCCGATACCGCTAAGTTCGGCCGAAAAGACTGAACGGCATGGCCGTAACGTTTCGTTAGTCATTTATCATGTAAAATTTAGTAGGATGCAGCGTGTTCAGCTTCTCTAGTGACCTCAAATATATCAATAATTATTCCAATTAGCACTTGCAGATTAGAATGATTCTCATTCTCTGCGCCAATGCTCCCTTTTTATACCTCTCAAAGCAATGCGTAACGACACCACCGAGCACCCGAAAAATCTAGCTGAGTGCCTAACGCGCAGTGGCTTGCGTAATACTCCACAACGCGAGGTGGTCTATCGTTCCCTCCTCGATAAGCGCGACCACCCCACGGCCGACGAAGTTTACGGACGCGTTCGCCCAGAAATGCCCTCCATCTCCCTCGCCACGGTTTATAACTGCCTGGAAACCTTGGTCCAGTGTGACCTCGTGCGCCAAGTAAACTTCGAACGCGGCCCCTCGCGTTACTGCGCCAACCTCCAGCCGCACGCCCACTTCCATGACGAAAAGACGGGGGCCACCTACGATCTCGATCTGCCGCCCGAGGTAATTGACCGCATACGCTCCGTGCTTCCTCCTGGATACATGGCCAAAACCGTAGAAATCACCTTCCACGGCCAGTCGCCCGTCGCCTAAACTGGCCTTTCCGAAAATCATAAATCGTTAATCATAAATAACCAATTTCACCCATGCCCACCCTCGAAATCCGCGATCTCTTCGTCGCTCTCGCCGCGACTCCCGACAAGCCCATCGTCAAAGGCCTTAACCTGACGATCCGTACCGGCGAGGTGCATGCCATCATGGGGCCCAACGGCACCGGAAAATCCACCCTCTCCAAGGCCATCGCCGGCCATCCCGATTACGTAATCACCTCGGGCGATGTGCTCCTCGGGGGTAAATCCATCCTCGAAATGGAGGCCGACGAACGCGCTCGGGCCGGACTCTTCCTCGCTTTCCAATACCCTAGCGAAATCCCCGGTGTTTCCATCGCCAACTTCCTCCGCGCCGCCGTCCAGGCCCGCCTCGCCGAGGGCGAGGAAATCGATGCCACCGCTTACTACAAACGCCTCTACTCCAAGATGGACCTCCTCAAAATCGACCGGAAGTTCACCTCCCGCTCGGTCAACGAGGGCTTCTCCGGCGGAGAAAAGAAACGCTGCGAAATCCTGCAAATGGCCATGCTCGAACCCACCTTCTCACTCATGGACGAGACGGATTCGGGCCTCGATATCGACGCTCTTCGCATCGTCGCCGAAGGCGTCAACCTGATGCGCGGGGAGAAACTCGGCGTGCTCCTCATCACCCATTACCAACGCCTGCTCGATTACATCGTCCCCGATTTCGTTCACGTTATGTATGACGGCCGCATCGTCAAATCCGGCGACAAAACCCTCGCCCTCGAACTCGAAGCCAAGGGCTACGATTGGGTAAAACAAGAACTCGCCCTCTCCGCATCCGCAGCCGTCGCCACCGCCTAACCCGAAGCCGGGTCCTCGCTGAAACTCCGGAATTTCAGCTTTTCCGCATTTCCAAATTTCAAAACTTTAAAACATGCAGCCTCCTACCGACACCCTCGCCCCACCCGATCTTAACTTTGACTCCGAGGTGGGCGATTCCGCCTCCACGGTCGAAAACCCCACCGTCGGCATCGACCAATCCGTCGGCGATTTCACCTATGACGTGAAATACGCCTTCGATGCCGGCTCCGGTCTCAACGAGGGCGTCATCCGCTACATCAGCGACGTCAAAAAGGAAGCCTCCTGGATCCTCGATTTCCGGCTCAAGGCCTACCAAACCTTTCTCGAAAAACCCATGCCCACCCACTGGGCGACCAAAGACCTCGAGAACATCGATTTTAACAAAATCCGCTACTATCTCTCGCAGGGCCAGAAACCCAAGCGCACCTGGGACGAGGTGCCCGACGACATCAAACGCACATTCGAGCGTCTCGGTATTCCCGAGCAGGAGCGCAAGTTCCTCGCCGGCGTCGAAGCCCAGTTCGACAGCGAAGCCGCTTACTCCAACGTCAAAGACATCGTCGCCAAGCAGGGCGTCATCTTCTGTAACTCCACCGAGGCCCTCCGCGAACACCCGGAGATCTTCCGCAAGTGGTTCGGCAAGGTCATTCCCACCGGTGACAACAAGTTCTCTGCCCTCAACTCCGCCGTCTTCTCCGGCGGCTCCTTCATCTACGTGCCCAAAGGCGTGAAGGTAGCCATGCCCCTCCAGGCCTATTTCCGTATCAACGCGGAAAACTTCGGCCAATTCGAACGTACCCTCATCATCGCCGACGAAGGCGCCGAGGTCACCTACATGGAGGGCTGCACCGCCCCCAAGTTCTCCACCTCCACCCTCCACTCCGCCGTGGTCGAGCTCGTTGCCCTCAAGGGCGCGAAGATCCAATACATCACCGTCCAGAACTGGGCGCCCAACGTCTTCAACCTCGTTACCAAACGCGCAATCGCCATGGAGGACGCCGAAGTGAAGTGGATCGACTGCAACATCGGCAGCCGCCTCACCATGAAATACCCCGGCGTCATCCTCAAAGGTAAACGCGCCCGCGGTGAAGTCATCTCCATCGCCCTCGCCAACGACGGCCAGCATCAGGACACCGGCGCCAAAATGATCCACGCCGCCGACGATACCACCTCAGTCATCGTCGCCAAATCCATCAGTGTCGGCCAGGGCCGCTCCACCTACCGCGGCGTAGTGCACATCCCCAAGCACCTCAAGGGCTGCAAAAACAACACCGAGTGCGACGCGCTCCTGATCAACACCAACAGCCGCACCGACACCTACCCCGCCATCGTCGTGCGCGGCGATACCCACGCCGTGCAACACGAGGCCAGCGTATCCAAAGTTTCCGAAGACATGATCTTCTACATGCAGCAGCGCGGCCTCACCGAAGCCCAGGCCATGAGCCTGGCGGTAAACGGTTTCGTCAACGACCTCGTGCGCCAGTTCCCCATGGAATACAGCGTCGAGCTCAAGCGCCTCATCGACCTCGAAATGGAAGGATCGGTCGGCTGATCGAACCCAACCCAAGTCAATTACACAGAGGGCACGAGGGGATTCACAGAGTCCACGGAGCCCAAGCCCAGAATACTCATTCTCCCTCCTTCGTGACCTCAGTGGTACCTCTCGTGCACTCTGTGTAACCCATCCGAATAGTCCCTCGAATTCCTCCAGCCCATGTCCGCTCCCGCCCTTTCCACCACTCCCGCCGAAGGCTTCACCTCCACCCGCTTCGCCCAGCACCTCTCCCAGCGCGCCTACCTGCCCGCTTGGTGGCTTGAGGCCAAGAAGGCCGCGTGGAATCAGTTCAACGCCCTCCCCCTGCCCTCGCGCACCGACGAGAACTGGCGCTTCTCCGACCTTAAGGGCCTCGATCTTTCCGGCTTCACCGTACCTGAAGATCACTCCCAGAAAATCCCCAATCACTCCGGCTTCGCCCAGGCCGCCGAGATCGTTTTCTCCAACCGCCAGGTGGTCGCCCGCAGCCATGTTTCTGCCGAGCTCTCCTCCAAGGGCGTCATTTTCGCACCCCTCGACGAAGCCCTCCGCCAGCACGGCGACCTTGTCCGGACCTACTTCCAAAAGCACCCCGCCAACCTCGGCTCGGCAAAATTCGTCGCCCTCAACACCGCCCTTACCGTCGCCGGCGGCTTCCTCTACGTGCCCGCCGATGTCGAGGTCGACCTGCCCTTCGTTATTCAGCATACCCTGACCGGTAACAACGTATCCGTTTTCCCCCACACCATCGTCGTGCTCGGCCCCCGCGCCAAGGCCACCGTGGTCGAATTCTTCGTCTCCGGAGGGTCTTCCTCCGTGACTGCTAGCACGCTTGCCAGGTCCGCCCCCGCCGCCGAACGCCAGCTTGTCTCCGGCGTAAACGATCTCCACGCCGCCGAGGGTGCCCAGCTCACCTACGTCGGCGCCCAGCGCTGGAGCCGCGAAACCCTTGCCTTCCAGATCAACAGCATCGCCGTCGAACGTGACGCTCGCGTGCTCTCGCTCAATCTTCACCTCGGCGGCCGCCAGTCCCGCCACGAGTCGCACTCCCGCCTGCTCGGCCCCGGTGCCCACTCCGAGATGCTCTCGCTTACCGTTGCCGACGGCGACCGCGAGTTCGACCAACGCACCCTCCAGACCCACATCTCCCCGCACACCACGTCGAACCTGCTCTACAAAAACGCCCTGCTCGACACCGCGAAAACCATCTTCTCGGGCCTCATCATCGTCGAACCCGACGCCCAGAAAACCGACGCCTACCAGAAGAACCGCAATCTGATGCTCTCCGATACCGCCGAGGCCCACAGCCTCCCCGGTCTCGAAATCCAGGCCAACGACGTGAAATGCTCCCACGGCAGCACCAGTGCCCGCATCGACGCCGAGCAGGAATTCTACCTCCAGGCCCGCGGCATCAACCCGACCGAGGCCCGCCGCCTGCTCGTCTCCGCCTTCTTCGAGGAAGTACTCAACAAACTAGAAAACGAAGACCTGCACGCCTCCCTGACCGCGTTGATTGCCGACCAGTTCAAAAAATGAAGTAGCGAGACCTAGGTCGTAGTTAAGCGAGTTTACCAATCCCCTACACCGAACCTACTCGTTGCCCGACACTCACTACCCGCTACTTTCCTCCCGCCCATGTCCTCCCCTTCCAAAGATCGCATCCTCTCCCGCGACATCGTCGTCACCCAAATCCCCTCCGGCGATAAACACACTCTTTTCGCCGGCGCGAAGGTGTTCATTCACCAAGTCCTGGGCGGCACCTACACTGTGCAGGGCGACGCCGGCCTCTACCGTATCGACGGCAAAGATGCCGACGCCATCGGCGAAACCGTCACCGACCACGCCGTCCAAGCCGCCACCCTCGCCGATGGCGCACCCGACCCCGAAGCCCTCTGGGACCAACTTCGCAAGGTCTACGACCCAGAGATTCCAGTAAACATCGTCGACCTCGGCCTCGTTTACTCGCTCGACGTCACCAAGTCCGACGCCGGCTACAAGGCCGACGTCGCCATGACCCTCACCGCCCCCGGTTGCGGCATGGGCCCCGCCATCGCAGAAGATGCCAAGGGTAAACTCCTGCTCGTTCCCGGCCTCAGCGTGGCCGATGTGCGCATCGTCTGGGAGCCCACGTGGAACCAATCCATGATTAGCGAAGAGGGCAAAATGAAGCTCGGCCTCATCTAGCCTCCCCACTAGAAGGAGCTGAACCAAGCTCTCCGATTACCCCATGATCAACATCGATGAACTTATCCAACAGGCGAACGACTTGGCCCCCCTGCCGGCCAGCACCGTCCGCCTTGCGCAGTTGGTAAGTTCACCCGATTACCACATGGATGAAGTGGTCGCGCTGATCGACTTCGACCAGGCTCTTACCGTTAAATTACTGCGTGCGGCCAATTCCGCCGCCGAAGCCAGCAAGACCAAGGTCGGAACCGTGATCGAGGCCGTGCTGCGCCTGGGTGCCGCCCGCATTTTGAGCATGGCCGTGGCCACGGGGGCCAAGCCGCTCTTGCAGAATCGGATTCCTGCCTACGGCTTGGACGAAGGCGGTCTCTGGAGGCACTCCGTGGCTGCTGCGGTGGCTGCCGAAGTGTTGCCAGGTTTCTGCCAGCAAGAGATACCGCCGGAAAGCTTCACCGCCGCCCTGCTGCACGACGTGGGTAAGCTCGTTATGGGTCGCTTCATCGACCCCAAAATTTTGGGCTACATCCAGCAGGCACAAGAGGTCGAAAAAATCGGGCGACTCGAGGCCGAGATGCTCATTATTAAAGTCCACCACGCCGAACTCGGAGGCCTGATTGCCCGACACTGGCAGTTGCCCGAGCGAGTCGCCCAAGCCATCGGCTACCACCACCAACCCGAGCTTCCGCACGAGCGAGTTTGCGACGTGACTTATGTCGCGAACCAAATCGCCAAGAGCATCGAGGCCGGCCTGGAGGGACGCACCGTGGAAACCATCATCGACCCCGAAGTGACCAACCGAATCGGGCTCGCCCTTGAAAAACTACCGGAGCTTTGCTCGACCGCCGTCACCCGTTACCAGCAGGTAAGCCTGCGTTACAACGCCACCTGATAAACTCGAATAGCTCGTCAGCATTCTTCCCACCGCCGCATCCAGCGGC
>JAIXRU010000272.1 GCA_027485045.1 Opitutaceae bacterium
ACGATCAGGGCTACGTGGCCGAGTGCACGGGGGACAACATCTTTACCGTGCACAAGGGAGTGATCGTCACGCCCGCCGCCTCGCAAGGTGCGCTCAAGGGCATCACCCGCGATACGATTTTCGATATCGCGACCGAAATCGGCGTGCCGATGCGCGAGGGCAATCTCACCCGTTACGATGTCTGGAATGCGGACGAGTGCTTCCTCACCGGCACGGCCGCCGAGGTCATTCCCGTGGTCAAGTTGGATGGACGTGTCATCGGCACGGGGAAGCCCGGTAGTATCACCGCGCGCGTGCTCGAAGCGTTTCGCCGTCGCGTGTTGGTCGAAGGTACTCGCATCTAAGAATCCAATGTTCGCCGAAAGCTAGGGTGCCTGGCTGTTTACCCTGCATCTTAGCAAGTGCACCTGCGCCAGACTCGCGCAGGTGCGCCCCGGAATCCGCGACGAGGTGTCGCACTTTGCAGGGTGTTTTTCCTCTACTTTCGCAGCGCTGCGAGTGGCTGCGGCGCGATTTAGCTCTGGCATTCTGCCTGCAAAGGCTACGTGGTTTTAACGTTCCCCTTTTTCATCCGGCGAAGGTCGATTTTTCATCAATCTCCATTACTTTTTAGCATGGCCAGCTCACTCAAATGCGACCTTTGCGGCAAATCCGCGACCGTCCACCTCACCCAGATAGTCAATGGCAAGATGCACAAGGTGGACCTGTGCGAGGCGTGCGCCCAAGCCAAAGGAGTGACGGACCCGGGTGGTTTTTCACTCGCAGACTTGTTACTCAAGGCCTCGCTGAATCCCGAGGAAACCACGCTGGGTACAGAGTGCCCCACCTGCGGGTTTAAACCCAGTGATTTTAAGAAGCTCGGACGCTTCGGTTGTCCGCAATGCTATCGCACGTTTGAGGGCATGGTTTCGCCTATGTTGGATAACATGCACAAGGGCACCCGGCACGTTGGCAAGGTGCCTCACCAAGCCATTGAGAGGCGCACCTTGATCGAGCGTGTGACCGAGCTGGAGGGGGCGCTGGCCGCCGCGATCAAGACGGAGCGTTACGAGGACGCCGCCCGTCTGCGCGACGAACTGGTGCAAGCCCGCCTCGCCGCATCCACCTCCGCCGCACAATCCGCTGGCGCTCGCGCCACTCCCGCCCGTTCATGAAAATCTCTGCGCTTCTCGCTTCACCATCCGAGCTCACCGATACCGCCAGCTCCAAGTGCGCCGTCGTGCTCATGACGCGTATCCGGCTGGCGCGCAATCTGGCCGGTCACTCCTTCCCTGGCTGGTGCAAAGAAGCGCAACGCGAAGCCGTCCTGGAGCGTTGTCGCGAGGCGCTCGGTGCCGCCGCGCCCATGAAGCGTTCGGTGAATGTGCCTGTCTCCGAACTCACCGAGCTGCAAAAACAGATTCTCGTGGAGCGCCACCTCATCTCGCGTGAACTGAGCGGGTCCAAGCACGGCGGAGGCTTGGTGATTAACCGCGATCAAACCTGCTCGGTGATGATCAACGAAGAGGACCACTTGCGCATTCAGGTGCTGCGCGCGGGCTTTCAACTTAAGAAAGCCTGGTCGCAAATCGACAGCCTCGATACCGAGTTGGAAGGGCGTCTGGATTACGCTTTTGACCCCGCGCTGGGCTACCTGACCGCCTGCCCGACCAATCTGGGCACCGGCATGCGCGCCTCCGCCATGATGCATCTGCCCGCCCTCGTGATCTCCAGCCAAATGGAGAAAGTGGTCCGCGCGGTGAATCAGTTGGGCATGGTGGTGCGCGGCTTGTTTGGCGAGGGCTCCGATGCATCCGGCAGTATTTTCCAGATTTCCAACCAAACCACGCTTGGTGAATCCGAGGAGGCCATCCTCAAACGTCTCGGCAGCGTGCTGCAGTCGATCATCGAGCATGAGCTTAACGCCCGCGAAAAACTGCTCGAAGCCGACGCCGCCAAACTTTTTGACAAGATCGGCCGGGCCTACGGTATCTTGCAAAACTGTCATCAGCTCAGCTCCAGCGAGGCGATGAATCTGCTCTCTTTGCTCCGGCTGGGCATTGATTTAGGACTTTTCCCCGAAACCACCCGGGCGCTTACGGACCGGTTGTTTATCGAGGCACAACCCGGTCACGTGCAAGCCGCCGCCCGCAACGAGCTAGATTCCAGTCAACGCGACGCACTTCGTGCCGATAATATAAGAACAGAATTTGCCGCCATTGCCCGGCCTGATTTTAGCTTACACCAGAAATCCTGACTCTGCCCCTTGTTTGTTTTTTCTTTTTCCCCTGTTCGCCGCCAGCTCTACGCAACGCGATAGCTTAATTTTAATAAACACTTTATGGAACCGATGAATAACTTCACCCCCCGCGCCCAGCAGGTCCTTGCGCTCGCTCGCAAGGAGGCTGATCGCTTCCACCACAACTACGTCGGTACCGAGCACTTGTTGCTCGGGTTGATCAAGCTTGGCCAGGGCGTCGCTGTGTCTGTTTTGCAGAAAATGGGCCTCGATCTCGAAACTGTGCGCTCTGCGGTGGAAAAGCAGGTTGGCACCGGTCAGGAGACGAAAAACCAGGGCTCCATTCCTTATACGCCCCGGGTTAAAAAAGTTCTCGCGCTCGCCGGCAAGGAAGCCAAGGCGCTTAATCATTCCTACGTCGGCACCGAGCACATTCTCTTGGGTTTGCTGCGTGAAGGGGAGGGCGTGGCCGCCCGTGTGCTGAAGTCGCTAGACATCGATATCGAGCGCACTCGTAACGAGATCCTGCGCGAGCTTGATCCCCAGTTTTCTGGCGGCGAAGAGGGTGCCGGTTCCGGCGAGGCGGGCGCACCCGGCGCAGCGGATCCTGCGGCGCGCAGCGGAGACGAGGCCGCAGCCGGCAGCGGACGCACCGAAGATGGCAAAAAGGACGTCAAAACCCCCGCCCTCAAGGCCTTTGGTCGCGATCTCACCGAACTCGCGCGCAAGGGTGAACTGGATCCTGTGGTGGGGCGCAAGAACGAGATCATGCGCGTTATCCAGATCCTCTGCCGTCGCACCAAAAACAATCCGGTGCTCATCGGCGAGGCCGGCGTCGGCAAGACCGCCATCGTGGAAGGCCTGGCGCAGGAGATCGTCAATGGTATCGTTCCTGAAATCCTTATCGATAAAAAGGTTATCACCCTTGACCTTGCCCTCATGGTTGCCGGTACCAAGTATCGCGGCCAGTTCGAGGAGCGTATCAAGGCCGTGATGGACGAAATCAAACGCGCCAAGAACATCATCCTCTTCATTGACGAGCTCCACACCATCGTAGGTGCCGGTGCGGCCGAAGGCGCGATGGATGCTTCGAACATCTTCAAGCCCTCGCTCTCGCGTGGCGAATTGCAGTGCATCGGTGCGACCACCCTCAACGAATACCGCAAGTATATCGAAAAGGACTCCGCCTTGGACCGTCGTTTCCAAAACGTGAAGGTCGAGCCCCCCTCTATCGAAGATACCATCATCATTCTCAAGGGTATCCGTGGCAAATACGAGGATCACCATAAGGCCGTCTTTACCGATCTCGCCATCGAAGCGGCGGCCAAGCTGTCCGATCGCTACATCACCGGTCGATTCCTCCCCGACAAGGCGATCGACGTGATGGATGAGGCCGGTTCCCGCGCCCGTATCGGAGCCCTGACCCGTCCGCCCGCATTGGAGAATCACGCCAAAGAAATCGAGACCGTCTGCGCCCAAAAGGAGGACGCCATTGCCAAGCAACATTTCGAGGAAGCAGCCAAGTATCGCGATACCGAGAAACAGCTTCGCGCCCGACTGGAGCAAATCACGGAAGACTGGAAGAAATCCCGTGAAGAGAAACGCGTCACCATCGACGAGGAGCTGATGATGAAAGTGGTCGCCGACTGGACCGGCATCCCGCTCTCGCGCATGGAGAAAAAAGAATCCGAGAAACTGCTCGGGCTCGAAAAAGAGATTCAAAAGGTCGTTATCGGTCAGGATATCGCCTCCACCGCGATTGCCCGTGCGCTACGCCGCTCGCGCGCCGACCTCAAGGATCCTCGCCGTCCCATTGGCTCCTTCCTTTTTGTCGGGCCTACCGGCGTGGGCAAAACCGAAACGGCCAAACAGGTCGCCTCCCAGATGTTTGGCAAACAGGAGGCTCTGGTGCAAATCGATATGAGCGAATACATGGAGAAATTCGCCGTCTCCCGTCTCATTGGTTCGCCCCCTGGCTACGTCGGTTACGAAGAGGGCGGCCAGTTGACCGAAGCGGTTCGCCGCAAGCCTTACTCCGTGATTTTGTTCGACGAAATCGAGAAGGCGCACCCCGACGTCTTGCAGCTTTTGTTGCAGATTCTTGAGGATGGCCGGTTAACAGATTCGCTCGGTCGCCAGATTGATTTCCGCAACACGATCATCATCATGACCTCCAATGTCGGCGCGCAGCTTTTGATGCGGCAGACTTCAATGGGTTTTGCCGCCGCCGGAGCTGGAGCCTTTGGTGACCATGAGAAGATGCGCGAGAAGGTGCTCGAAGAGGCCAAACGCGTGTTCAAACCCGAGTTCCTGAATCGCATCAGCGACATCGTGTTTTTCCGCCCGCTGGCCAAGACGGACCTGATGCGCATCGTCGATATCGAGTTGGTGAAGTTTACCAAGCGTCTCACCGAGCGGAAGATCGAGCTTACGTTCTCGGCCGAGGCCAAGGACTTGCTAATCGAGAAGGGCTACGACGAAAAGATGGGCGCCCGCCCTCTGCGTCGCGCGGTGGAGCACTACCTTGAGGATCCTTTCGCGGAGTCTCTGCTCAAGGGCGATATTGTCGAAGGGCAACACCTGCACGTCACCCGTAAAGGCGAGCTGCTGGAGTTCACCCTCAAGGATCCCAGTGCGTCGTCCAGCGCCGACACCAACGTGTCTTCGTAAATCAGAAGCTACGCAGTTTGTGTAAAAGGCACCGCCAAGGTGGTGCCTTTTTTGTCTGCCCTGCTCGGCTCAGCCCTTGCCTTGGCCGAGCTTTACGATGCGTTCGAATTGTGCGCGGCTGAGCGGCATTACGGAGAGGCGGCTCTGCTTCAAAAGCGGCAGGTCGGCGAGTTTGGCGTCGGCCTTGATGGTGGCGAGTTCCACGGGTTGGGCGAGGGTTTCGCCGACCTCAAGTTCGACCGAGGACCAGTCACCCTCGGTGGCGGTGGAGTCGGGGAAAAACGCTTTGGTTACCTTGGCTGTGCCGAGCACCGCCTTGGTGGTGACGCTGGCGTAGAAGAGCACGGCGTCGCCGGGTTTCATGGCGCGCAGATGATTGCGCGCCTGGTAATTGCGAACCCCGTCCCAGTGGGTGCGGCGGTCGCGAACAAAAGTCTGCCACGCGTAGGCTTCGGGCTCGGTTTTCACCAACCAATATTGGGTTGTCATAGCACAGTATGTGAATGCTTTCAGGCGCATGGATGCAACTTCGCCTGTTGAAGAGCTGCTGCGGGCCGCCCAAGCGGCCCGGGCCCGGGGCATGCTTTTCGCGCTTATGGGCTTGCTGGTAGGTTTGCCGGTCTTG
>JAIXRU010000057.1 GCA_027485045.1 Opitutaceae bacterium
CGTCCTGAAGTGATCGTGACCCAGGATCTGCGCCTCCGCGATTGGATGCTCTCCCGCCGATATCGTGTGCCGGAAGAAATCGGACTGGCCTATTTTAACGTCGAGCCGCAGGAAAAACTACTGAGTGGAATGAATCAAAACGACCTGGAGATCGGACGCGTGGCGCTCGATTTTATTGTGGCGATTATGCATCGCAATGAACGCGGCATCCCTTCTGTTGCACAGAATGTACTGCTCGATGGTGAGTGGATGCCTCGCCACACAACCCGCCAAGTCGGCCCGCCCGCCCCCTGGCCCCTCGACAACCCCGCCAGTCAGATCACCGTGACTAAACAAGACGGTTGCCGGCCATGACCGGACTTTTAATCTTGGTTGACCATCGGGCGCCATCGGCGGTCAAACGCAGGTGGCCAACTCACCTACTCGGGTGGCCGGTACCCACCATCACCGCCGAGCGCGCGGTAGTGGCGATAGACTTTTATAAAGGCACCTAGCGCCAGCAGCGCCAGCAGGCCGCTGGCAGTAAAGGTGTGGCGGTAAACATGCCCGGTCAGATCAAGCCAGAGTCCGGTAACCGGCGGCAGCACGACGTAACCCAAGGCTCCAAGTATGCCCGCCGCCGAGGCGAACTGGGCGAACTTCGTCGCCGGAAACAGGCGCTGCCCGAGCGAGGCGGTGGCGGTGAAGAATGTGCCGGTCAGCACGCCGTGCGCGATAAACGCCAGGCCGAAGCGCGCCGTGTCCGTAGCGGCGAAACCACCCCAAAGCATCACCCCCGCATAGAGTCCGATGGCGACGAGCCCGACCCGGATCGGATGGAACTTATCCGCCAGCCAGCCGAGAAAGAATGAGAGCGCAAACGAGGTGACGTAGGTCGCGACCAGCAGTTTGCCATAAGTCGTCATGTCCATCCCGATGCTCTTAGCGTAAAAGACGCTGAACGAGTTCACCGGTCCGCCCGCCAGATTGCCCAGCATAAGCGCGACGAAGACCCAGAGGTAAAACGGCTGTGTGTAACACTCGCGCAAATCCGATTGCACCGGAGCGATGCCGCTTGTCTTTGGCGGCGGCGGCGGGGGAGGCGGGTAGTCGCCTTCTTTGACCCGCAGGCACATGACGGCGAAGCCAGCGCCGTAGATAAACGCGAGCCCCAGGAAGATGGCGGTGAAATGCTCCTCGGCATGGCCGATGAGCCAGAAGTTAAAGATGATGCCGGCGAGCAGACTCACGGCGCGAAACAGACCGAAAAAACGGCCGATTAAGGCGGGCGGGACGACGTCGTTGATCAGGCCGCCAAAAACGGCGTTGGCGATCACGGTAAAGATTTCGAAGAGACCCCAGAAAAAGGTGAAGGCGATCAGGCGGCATGCATCCTCGCCCGGTGAGCCTGCCCCCCAGACCTGATGTACCCAGGCACCGAGCGCGGGAGTCCACGCCAGACCGACCATGCCTATGACAATGAAGGGCGTGGGCACGAGCAGATAGGGGATGCGCCGACCCCAGCGACTGCGGTGGCGATCAGAGCGCACGCTGACGATCGGCCCGAGGATCATGCCCAGGGCGGCGGGGACAGAGCCGACCAGAATGCTGACGAGCAGATCACTGGCCCCGAATTGCCGCAGCATCAGTTGCGCGACGGGGGTGGCCGCGCGCTCTTTTAGTTGCCAGGCGAAGTCTCCCCAGAGCAGCCACGCGAAGAGCGCAAACAAACCGGCCGAGGAGTAGGTGAGCGTGCCGACCCGCCAATTTCGCGCCGAAGCGGGATCGGACTTAGGCGGGACTGAAGCAGGTGCAGTTGGAGGGAGCGGATTCATGATTCGGGAAGAGGTGGTTTGAAGTCTTGCATGGCGCGGACGGCGGCTGATTCATCCGAGGGCGGCGGTTCGCCGGTGCCCCAGTCTCCGGGGCTTTCCCCCATTACGAATTCGAGGACGGTGTCGCCTTTGATTTCGCCGTGGCGCAACCATGAGCGGGTGAGAGGCTTTCCATTTAGGGTCACCGACTGCACGTAGTCGCCGTGGCCGGCGCGGGAGATTTCGAGCTTTCCTTCCTCAGGACGTCGCACGGAAACATGTTCGAAGAGCGGGCCATTGAGAAAGTAGAGATCCTGCCCGGCGTTGGGAAACAGTCCGAGGGAGGCCCAGATGTAATACGATGACATGGCCCCGCTGTCCTCATCGCCCGGGTATCGCGTCGTGCTGAAACGGGTGCGAATGACCCGCCGTATCGCCTGCGCGGCGAGATCGGGGCGGCCGACGTAGTGGAACAGGGAGGGCGCGAGAAATCCGGGCTCGTTGTCGAACTGGATCAAGTTCGCTTCGTTTGCGTGGCGAAGCCGTTCCGCGAAACGCTCCCGCCCTCCCATCAACGTCACCAGCCGTGCGGTTTGGTGCGGCACAAAGAACGAGTAGGTCCATGCGTTCGCCTCGTAGAAATACAGGCCCCAGGAGCCCGGATATTTTTTCACATCCACCTCCGGCCATTCACCGTCCCGGTCGCGAGGCATAAGGAAGCCCTTGAAACCGTCGCTTTCCGTTTTCGGATCAAACAAGTGCTGCCACTGCCGCGAGCGGATCAGATAGCGTGCGGCGTCGGCCTGCTTGCCGAGTCCGCGCGCGACCTGCGCGCTCACAAAATCGTTGTAGGCATATTCCAGCGTGTTGGAGACGGACATGGTTCCCGCCGTGATCCATCCCTGGAGCCGGTACTCATCCGCCGTGGCGGCGGCGTTGCCGACGCGTTCGTGTTCGGCATTGAAGGCCATCACTTCGTAAGCCTTGGGCCAGTCCACTCCGCGCAGACCCTTCACGTAGGCGTCGGCGATGATGTTATCCACGTTGTTTCCGCCCTGATCCCACTCACTGGGTTTTCCACCCCATCCTGCCGAAAAGGTGTCCCGCACCTGGCCGTCCACCCGCAGGCGTTCGATGAAGGAAGCAATGTTGCCGCGCACCATCTCCGGCTGAATGAGCAGCATTAGCGGGAACTTGGTGCGCCAGGTATCCCACACCGCATACTGGTCGTCCCACATCGGCACGCTCGGGTCGAAGCGGGCGAACTCCCCGGTGCGTTCACGCGGCATCAATTGCGCGTGGTACATGGCGGTGTAAAACTGGGTGCGCTGCGCCTCGTCGCCGCCTGTGACCAGGATGCGCCCCAGGGCTTCGCTCCACGCCGCACGGCCGGCATCGCGCACGGCCTGCCAATCCCAACCGGGGATTTCACTTTGCAGGTTATCCCGGGCTTTTTCCACGCTGTGGAAGGAGATGGCGATCTTCATTTGCACGACCTGGCCCGCATGGGTGGAGAACCGCCACCACGCGCCGATGCGATCACCCGCCGCAGACCCTTTTTCGGTGAGCGTTTCCTGGGCAGGCGTCAGGTTTTTCCACGTGCCTGAGGCGGAGGCATCCGTATCGAGTTCTGCGTGAAAATATACGGTATAGTTTCCTTTTCCAAAGCCACCTTCGTAGCGACTGGAGCCGCTCACCGTGCGCCGCTGCGGATCAAGCGTTACCACGCTCTCGCTGACGCTCACATCGGTGATCATGGTGGCGATTTGACCGGGGATTTGCTGGGCAAGATCTATCAGTAAACTGGCGTCGTCACTTGCCGGATACGTGAACCGGTAAAAAACCGCATTTTTCGTCGGTGCCAGCTCGGTGAGGATGTCGTAACGTGTGAGCCGCGCCCGGTAGTCGAAGGGAGTGGCCAGCTCGTCAGCTTGGGCGGAATCGTGCCCGTCCGGGGCGAGCGCCAGGCCGATTTGGGGGGAGACGAGGATGTTCCCGTAGCGCCCCCAGCCCGTGCCACTCACATGGAGTTGGCTGAAGCCGCGAATGGGTTTCCCCATGTGATAGCCCGCGTGGGCCCCATCCGGTGAATCCGGACTTGGATGAACCGAGCCAGGCGGGAGGCAGGGCCCGATCACTGTGGAGCCACGATTGGGGCGGCAGCCGAGGCGCGGGTTCACCGAATCCACCGGTTCACGGCCACTCCCTCGGGCCGGCGCTAACATCAGGGTAAAAACGGCAAGAGCTGCGAGTGTGTTGAGGCGCCACATGCCGCTCATTTTCTCACGAAGTAAGGAAGCTGCTCCAGCGGAGCGGGCACCTCGACCACCGCCGGGCCGTCGTAAACCTGTCCGTCGTCCGCAGAGATAAGGAAAAGAACGCGGAGTGGTTTCAATGGTTGGTAGAAGATAGGTCGGCAGGGGTACGAAATACTCCTCTGTTCCCATCCTCGGGTCGGGCATTGGGTGGCGTGTTCGATGGGGCGTGCGTCTGAATCCCCTTTGAATCGCCGGGAAAGAAGGAGGGCGGCGGTCGAACTGGCCAGCTTTCCTCCCCCCGCAGGGAGGTAGCCACGGGGCTTTTGCTCTAACCTGAAGGAAGCGTAAGATGCGCACGAAGTGTGGGGCTAAGAAGAGCGGCACCCGGTTCAAAGTCCGTCGGCGGGTTAACGCAGTATTCATGTCCCTTTTTCTATCGGTGCTTCAGAGCGCTTTGCGTGGATCTGGCGCATCAGTTTTCTGACCTCCTCGCCGGGATCGAGTTTCCAGACGAACTTGCCGCGAATCTCGCTCAGTTTGACGTGGATTTCGTGGGGAGCGCCTGCTTTTGGTTTGATGCCCAATGTTAAATTTTCTCCCTCTAGCTTAACGATCTGTGCGATATAGAGTTTCTTGGTTTTCGTATTCTGCATAGCGACAAAATCGTTGGAACGGACCTGAATAAGCGGCCGCAGGAAAGCACGCGTGTAGATGCAAATATCCCCAGCCATGTATTCTGGCGACCAACGATCATGCCCGATTCTGACGCCGCCGAAGCAAACCGCACCTGCAAGTAATAGAATAGCGCAAGCCGCACCCGACATCGTGATCGTTCGGAACAAGACGCCGCGCTTTGCAGCAGGAGCTGTCGCGAGCGGCGATAGCGGCTGTTTAATCTGGCGGGTGTGATAGATGAACTCCCACAGCAAAAGCCCGAATAGAATCGTCAGCCCACCGCTGACCCACCAAGGCAGGCCGAAATCACTGCCGCCGATACCCGCAAACAAGACCACTACGCAATTGTTCAGTGCATGCCACAGTATGGCCGGAATGATTGAGCCCGTCCTCCAGACCACCAAGCCAAACGCCACGCCGAAGATAAACGGGCCTATGAATTGAAACGGGTTAAGATGAATGATACCAAACGCCAGCGTGGTGACGGCGATCGCTCGCACCGGCCCGCGTTGTTCGAGCGAGCTTTGGAATGCGCCCCGAAACAGTACTTCCTCGCAGATGGGAATAATCAGTCCGATAACGAGGAGATTGGTAAGCAAGCCCTCTGTAGTTTTCGGCGTGAGCAGTTTTTCAATGGCTTCCAAAAGGGGGATCCAGTCGGCGAAATAGCGGGCGATCAAAGGATGGGTTACTTGATTCAGCAAGATGACCGCGCCGACTCCGGTAAGGGCGAGCAAGGCCACGCGTAGCAGGATTGCCCCGGAGACCGGTCGCAGACGCAGGGCCTCCTTCACCGAACCGGTTTTCCATTTGGCGTAGAGAACGGAGGGCAAGGCTAGACAGAGCGCCTGCCCCAGGGCAGCGCCACCCAGAATGGAGAAACTGGGGAGCACAAGCTGGCTCAAGAGGTAAAGCTCCACGGACAAAAACAGTAGCACCCACGCGTCGCGGGTGGTGGTTTTGGTATCTTGGTCTGTGGTTTTCATAAGCATTCCTTTATTCATTTCCGAAAAGGAGGGCGTTGACCTCCTCGCCAGCTATCATCTTTGGACCGGGTTCGATAAATCCCGCTCTCGTCCTCGGTCCGACGACTGATAGGAAACTAGAACTTGACCGAGCCATGCACGAGGCAGGGCTCGATCACCGTGGAGTCACTATTGGGGCGGCAGCCGAGGCGCGGGCTCAGATAATCGACTGGCTCACCGCCACTCCCATGGTCGCTAACGGCGGCGACGGCTTTGGCTGATTATGATTTCTCCTCAGTCTGAGAATAATAAATAGTAACAATCAACTGAGGAGAATACCATATCCCTTGGTTCAGATCATGTTTGATCTCGAAAATCTTTACTTTGGGGTTTCTGAGTAACCACGTATCAATTTCCGGTTCTATTTTATCAGTGGGAATCTTCCACATGGAGAAATATGATTTAGCGAATGAGAAAACTTTGATATTCATAATGTTCTATCAGCGGTGCGCTGCATCGAAACGTAACGATGGTTTGGATATGATTTTCCTTCCGAAAAAAAGGGTAAATACGGCAAGGGTTGCGAGTGTGTTGAGCCGCCACATGCCGCTCAATTTCTCACGAAGTAAGGAAGCCGCTCCAGCGGAGCGGGCACCTCGATCACTGACGGGCCGTCGTAAACTTGTCCGTCGTCCGCGCGCCAGTTGCCCGGGGGCAAAGTCACGCGACGCGTGGTCGCGCCCTGGGTGATGACGGGTGCGACAAGCAAATCATCGCCAAGCAGAAATTGATCATTCACCGCCTCGTAGCCCTGACCCGGGAATACATAGGCCAGCGAGCGCAGGATCGGCTCATTGGTGCGCATGCTATGGCGGGCGAGTTCGAGGATTTTTGAGGCGAACTTCGCATGCAGTTCCACCGACGCCTTGCAGATTGCGTTGCTACGCGCCGTCAGCACGCGCCATGGAGCGGCGGAGAACTGCATCATCGGCATGAGCGCGCTGCACTGGCAGTAACGCACGAAGAATTCCTCGTCGAGTTGGTAGGACGGATCGATGAAGGGGAGGTAATACCCGCCGCCGATGAGATCCGGGCAAGTGAAAGCGTGGCCGATCAGGCCTTGCGCGATGCTGTTGGGGATCAGGCTCAGGATGCCCGCCGTGGTCCAGTCCGGGGACCGATCATGCAGGCGCTGCACAGCAGACTGGCCACCCATTTTCCAACAGGCGCGTAATTCGTTGTATGGAAATTCCAGCGCCAATTGCGCCCACGCCTCGGTGAGGTCCACCGGCTCGGCGTTTTGCCAGGACGCCGGACGATTGAGGTAGTGCAAGGTGTCGCCCGCATCGAATTTGAAGCCGTCTATGCCGTAGTCTTTTTGCAACGAGCGCAGGCCCGATTTGAACCACTCCATCGCTTCCGGGTGAGTGAGATCGAGGTGCACACTGTGACCATCCCACCAAGGGAGTACGACCGGCGCACCCTGGCGGTCGCGCAGAAACCAGCCCGGCTGCCCGCGCCAGCGGCGGAACTCCGCGCCGTCCGGGACGATGAATGGACTTACCCAAAGCATGATTTTAAAGCCGAGCGCGTGCAGTTCCTTGGTCATGGCGGCGGGGTCAGGAAACCGTCCGGGGTGAAATTGGAAACTGCCCCAATAATCGGCCCAACCGGCGTCAATCATGAGCACGCCGGGAGGATAACCGCCTTCGATCAGACCACGGGCGTAGCGCAGCACCCCGGCCTGGGTTTGAGTGTGCAGCATATCTATCCACGTGTTGGCGTGAGGCGTGGTGAAGAATAACTCGGGAGGCATCTTTCCCGAAGCCGGGAAATGCCGTGCGGCGGCAGCGAGGAAAGCCCCGCGCAGGTCGCCGTGGCCTTCCGAGAGCGTGATGGGATACATGCTGCCGGAGAGGTGGATGATGCCGTCGCGAAACTCGTAGGTGAAGGGCCGGTCGCTCCAAAGGTAACGACCCTTGCTCGAAAGCAAAAGTGGCGAACCCTGGTTCTCGCCCAGATTGGTAGCGAGATTTACCCGATGGCGGCTGGAGGAGGTGAAGGGCATGTCAACGCCGTCGGCGTTGCGTCCGCCCCACCAGAATTCGTTTGGGAGAAAGGGGATGCTGGGATGTTGGATCATGGCTGGAATGGTAACGGGTTTTGGATGGATGAGCAGAGGGAAATTGAAATTGGTATCTAGTTTGCACTACAACAGGCAGTTGCCGGCCATGACTTTTGAATACCAGCGGGCGCTGAGTTTGGGTGTGCGCTTAAAAGTCTGGTAGTCGCAATAGACGGCGCCGAAACGGCGGGCGTAGCCCTCGTCCCACTCGAAGTTGTCCATGAAGCTCCAGAGAAAATAACCCTCCACCGGCACGCCGTCTCGGATGGCACGGTGCAGTTCACCGAGGTAGTTGCGCACCAGATCGCGCCGGTGCAGGTCGTGCACCTCTCCGTTCACCGGCGGGGCATCGTTGTAGCCGCAGCCGTTTTCGGTGATATAAATCGCCGGGGCGCCGCAGATTTCCACTGCGAGGCGCGGCCCCCAATAAAGCACCTGCGGCATGATTTTTTGCCAAGTGTTGTCGGCCTGCGGGTAGGAGGGTGGAAAGTCCAGTATCTCATATTTGGCCCCGTTTTGGGCCGCCCGTACGAAGAGGCCGCTATAAAGGTTCATACCCAGGAAATCCGTGGGCTGGGAGATCAGTTTAAAGTCGTCGGCTTCGAAGCGCGGAGCGTTCGCGCCGGCACTTTGGAGATAATCGGGATGATAATGACCTCGGTAGATCGGTTCGAAGGTGCGGCAGTTGGCCTCGATGAAGTAGGCGTGGGCGGCGGCGATATCCTCTGCGGTTTCGGTCACGGGCACGCCCACGAGAGCGTTGTCGGTCAGGCCCACGCGGGCGCCAGGGCCGCCGTATTCGCGCACGGCGCGCACGGCTTCTCCGTGGCTGAGCAAGGCATGGTGGTAGGTCTGGTTTACGATGCCCTCGGGCAGCTTCAGCCCCGGAGCCTTCACGCCCGTGCCGTAGGCGTAGTAGGTGAAGCAGGAGATCTCGTTGAGCGTTATCCAGTTTTTCACCCGGTCGCCGTAGGCCTTGACGATGGTCTGGGCGTAATTGGCAAAGGCGTCCACGACCCGTCGGTCGCGCCAGCCGCCAAAACGATCCTCCAGTACCTGCGGCATATCCCAGTGGTACATGGTGACCCAGGGCGTGATGCCGTTTTCCATCATCGTATCGAAAAGGCGGTGGTAAAAATCCACGCCCTTTTGATTCACGGCGCCGTCGCCACCGGGCAGGATGCGGGGCCAGGCGATCGAGAGGCGGTAGTTCTTCGCGCCGAGCGAACGCATCAACGCGATGTCCTCTTTGTAGAGGTGGTAGTGCTGGCAGGCGACGTCCAGGTTGTCGTTATTGTGGATGGTGCCGGGTTGGCGGGCGTAGCGATCCCAGACCGACTCGCTCTTGCCGTCCTCCCGGCCGGCACCCTCGATTTGCGGGGCGGCGGTGGCGAAGCCCCAGACAAAGTTTTTCGGAAAGGTTGGTTTTTGGTGGATGATCATACAGGAAAGGGTGGGCTTTAAGTGTGCGGCGTGCGTTGGATCCAGGCGCGGTGCATGGAGGGAATGTCCGCGAGCAACTGGCGGGTGACCGGGCTGGTCGGGTGTTGAGTAACGGCGTCGGGCGTGCCGGATTCGACGATCTTGCCCTCGTGCAGAATAAAAATCCGGTCCGAGATGTAGTAGGCCAGGCCGATGTCGTGGGTCACGAAGACGATCGTCATGGAGAGCTCCTGCTTGAGTTTTAGGAGGTATTCGAGGATGCCGGCCCGGCTGCACGCATCGACCATGGAGGTGGGCTCGTCCGCGATGAGCACTTGGGGGCGCAGGATGAAAATGCGGGCGAGCAACATGCGCTGCATCTGGCCGCCGGAGAGTTCGAAGGGGTATTTGCCCTCGATATCGGGCGGGCGGATATTCACCGCCAGCAAGGCCCGGTCCACGAGCTCGTCCTGGTCTTGAGTGGACGGAGGAACAGGGAAGAGCCGGAACGCATCCTTCAACTGGGAGCGGATGGTGAAGAATTGATTGAAGGCACCGTAAGGGTCTTGAAACACGGCCTGCACCACGCGCCAGTGGTCGCGCGGATCGCGGGCGGCGTCGATGGGTTGGCCGCGAAACCGGAGTTCACCCGAGCTGGGGGTTTCCAGGCGAAGGAGCATCTTGGCGAGCACGGTCTTGCCACAGCCGGACTCGCCGACGATGGACACGATCTCCCGCTCGCCGATGGTGAAGGTGGCACCGTCCACGGCGATTTTGCGCTTCCGGCCGTGACCAAAGACGCGGGTGAGATGGGTGGCCTCGAAGCAGGGTGTCTCAGTCGGCATGGTGGCAGCGCACGAGGCGGTTTTGGACGGTGCGGAGGGTTTGCTCGCGCTGGATGCAATCGGGCCGGGCGACCGGGCAGCGCGGGGCGAAGCGGCAGCCCGGGAGCGGATCTCCGAGGTAGGGTGGTGCGCCCTCGATGGCGATGGGTTTGCGGGCTTTCTGGCCCGGTTCGGCGCTGAGCATGGAGCCCATCAGAGCGCGAGTGTAGGGTTGGCGGCCGTCGAAGATGACCTGCTCGGTAGTGCCGATCTCGACGATCTGGCCGGCATACATGACGGCGATGCGACTGGAGACGTGGCGGAGCAGGGGCAGCTCGTGGGTGATGAAAATCATGCTGGAGACGATACCTTCATCGAGCAGGTCGAAGAGCATGCGGATGACGGCCTTTTGGGTGGATACGTCGAGTGCGGAGCTGGGCTCGTCGGCGATGACGACCTTGGGGTTGAGCAGGGTGGAGATGCCGATGACGACGCGTTGCTTGGTGCCGCCGGTGAGCTGCACCGGGTAGGAATCAAGGACGGCATCGGCATCGAGACCGATGCGGGTGAAGCGCTCGCGCAGACGATCGTGAATGGTCGTGCGGTCGGCTTTCTCGTCGTGCGAGAGTATGACGTCGGCGGCGAGGTCCTTGATTTTGCGGGTGGGGTTGAGTGAGTTGAGCGCTCCCTGCGGGATCATGGCGATCTGGCGGCCAAGCACCTGGCGGCGGGATTCCGCCGGGGAGAGGCCGAGGATGTTTTTCCCCTCGATCCTCACCTGCCCGGAGGTGAGGTGCAGCGGGGGGATGAGCAGGCCCATGAGGCCGCTCACGAGGGTGGTTTTGCCGCAACCGGACTCGCCGGCTATGCCGAGAATCTCCCCCTTCTGAAGTGAGAAGGACACGCCGTCCACCGAATGCACTTTTTTGCCAAAACGGGTGAGGTAATGGAGCTTGAGATCGTCAACTTCGAGGATGGGGGACATGGGTTATTTCCTCAGCCGTGGGTTGAAGACGCCCTCCATGGACGTGTTGATGACGTAGAGGGAGAACGCGATGACGGTGATGAGCACCATGGGCGGGAAAAAGGCCCACCAGACGCCATCGGCGAGCGCCTCGTTGCGGATGGCTTGATTGAGCAGATTGCCGAGAGAGACCGAGTCGTAGGGGCCGAGTCCGAGCATACTGATGACGGATTCGGAAAGGATGCCCGAAGCCGTCTGGAGAATAAACACCATGAACAGGTAGGAAAGCAGGTAGGGCAGGATGTGGACGAAGACGATACCGAGCGTGCCGTAGCCGTTGATACGGGCGAGGGCGACATGGTCGCGTGAGCGCAGGCTCGCGGCCTGCGCTCGCACCGCACGCGCGGACCAAGTCCAGGTGGTGCAACCGATGAAAACGGCGATGAGAGTGAGGCTGCGGCCCTCCTTGAGACTGCCGGAAAGCAGGATGAGCACGATCAAGCTCGGGATGACGAGGAAGAGATTCGTGACGGCGGTGAGCAGATCGTCGATCAGGCCGCCCTTGTAGCCGCCATAGACTCCGATAAGCGTGCCGAGCACCGTGGCGATGACCCCGGCGAGAAACCCGACGTAGAGCGAGGAACGCAGGCCGGCAACCAGCAGGGCAAACATATCGAGCCCGAGATGATCAGTCCCCAGCCAGCGGGTGGAATCCGGAGGAAGGTAGGCGAGCCCTACGCGCCGACTCGGATCGAGGTCGAGGAAAAGCAGCGGCAGAAAGGCCAGGGCGAGCGTCAGCAAAAGCAGGCCGGCGCCGAGCAGAAAGCCCGGGGAGCGCAGGAGGTGTCGGAGCATTTTCATATCAGTTGCCTCCCTCCCGGGCGGCCCGGATACGCGGATCGAGGAAGCCGATGAGCACATCGACCGTGAAATTGGCGACCAGCACGCAGATCGTGACCAGTAGTGTGCAGCCCGTGATTACCGGGTAGTCCAGGCTTTGAATCGCGCTGAGCATGGAAAGTCCCAGGCCGGGGTAGCTGAAAATCATCTCCGCGATCAGTGCGCCCCCCACCATGCCGCCGAGGGTCAGCGCAAGACCGGTCAATTGGGGCAGCATGGCGTTGCGGAACATGTAGCGGACGATGAGCGATTCCCGCACCCCGAGTAATTTCGCATACCGCACGTAATCGGTGCCGAGTTCGTAAATACACATTGAGCGCATGCCGATGGCCTGACTGCCGACCACCAGCAGAAACACCGATAGAAAAGGCAGCACGTAGAAGCGCGCCGCGCTTTGCACAAAGGCCCAGGTAAAGCCCGGATTCAGGCCGTCGTCATAGCCTCCTAAAGCGGGAAACCACTCCAGCTGGATGCCGAAGATGTAGACTAGCAGAATCCCGAAACAAAATGCGGGAATCGCGCTCACGAGCAGGGCGAGCGGATAAAAAACCCGGTCGAAAACACCGCGACGGTAGGCGGCGAGCGCTCCGAGGCTGTTGCCGATGATCCAACCGAAGATGAGCGAGGGAATCTGGAGCGCCAGCGTCCACG
>JAIXRU010000188.1 GCA_027485045.1 Opitutaceae bacterium
AGGGAGTCGGTGGTGGCGCCGTAGGGCAGTTCGGTGATGGCGAACTGGGTGCGGGAGCGTTGTTCGATCTTGGCGCGAACCTTCACTTTGGCGCCGCGTTCGCCGTCGTGGTAGGCGGAGAAGTCGGCGATGCCGCCGGAGGGGAAGTCGGGGCGGATGCGGAAGGTTTTGCCCTGAAGGTGGTTGATCGAGGCGCGGCAGAGATCGTTGAAGTTGTGCGGCAGGATCTTGGTGGTGAGACCGACGGCGATGCCCTCGCAGCCCTCGAGCAGGGTGATGGGGAATTTGGCGGGCAGGGAGATGGGCTCCTGGCTGCGACCGTCGTAGGATTTCTGCCAGTTGGTGGTCTTGGGGTTGAAGAGGACTTCGCGGGCGAAAACGGTGAGGCGGCACTCGATGTAACGGGGGGCGGCGGCGTCGTCGCCGGTGAGCATGTTGCCGTAGTTGCCCTGGGGCTCGATCAGCCAGGCGCGCTGGCCCATGGCGACGAGGGCGGCGCCGATGGAGGCGTCGCCGTGCGGGTGGTAGGCCATGGTGGCGCCGACGATGTTGGCTACCTTGTGGAAGCGGCCGTCGTCTTTTTCCCAGAGGGTGTGGAGGATGCGGCGCTGGACGGGTTTGAGGCCGTCGTCGAGGTGGGGGACGGCGCGGTCGAGGATAACGTAGCTGGCGTATTCGAGGAACCAGTTGCGGTAGGAGTGGGCGAGGGGGGCGTTGTCGTTGTTTTGGGGGGCGACGGGTTCGGCGGGCGCGGCGGCGGGCAGGTTGACCGCGTCGGGGTCGGTCGCGGCCGGAGTGGCGGCGTTGGGGGGGGCCTGCGGCGGTGTGGGCTCGGGGGTGGGCTGGCCGAAAAGCGGGAGCTCGGAGTCGTCGGAGGAAGGGGATTTGCCTTTGGGCATTGCGGGAAAAGGTGGGTGTTATCGGGTCTAAAGGGCGGAACTTCCAACAAGGGAGGCGGAATATCCAAGACTTTATTCCACGCGGACGGAAATCAGGCGGTGGACGGCGGTCGGCGTGGACCGGCGCGGGGGGCGTTTCTGGCCGCAAATGAAATGAAGGTATTTCGGTCGTTGTCGGGGGTCGTGGCGCGCGCTTCGATTCCGTTTCCCCCACGTTTTATGTGTTACCCCCGCCGATTTGGATTTGGTTTATTCGCGACTGTTTTTTTCGCTCTGATGATGGCCAGCCCGGCCGCGTCTGCGATCGAGGCTTCGTTGGAATCGCGATTTCGCGAACCTCCGGCCGAGGCCCGGCCCTATGTCTGGTGGCATTGGATGGGGGCCAATATTTCGCGCGAAGGCATCACCAAGGATCTGGAGGCGATGAAGGCGGCCGGGATCGGCGGGGCGACGGTCTTTAACCTCTCGTCAGGCGTCCGGGAAAGCCAGGCGCCGATCGGTGATCTGCCCTGGCCGGAACGCACTTATCGCAGCGAAGAGTATTGGGCCTGCCTGCGCCACGCTGCGGCGGAGGCGCGCCGGCTGGGCTTGGAGTTGGGGCTGCACAACACGGTCGGCTATTCTACGACGGGCGGGCCGTGGGTTTCCGAGGCCCGGTCGATGAAGAAAGTGGTGTGGAGCGAGACGGCGGTGGTCGGTGGAGCTCCAGTCGATGTGATGCTGCCGCGCCCGAAGGCGGATTTGAACGGCGGTTGGGGCGGGCTTCACCGCGAGCCGAGTGGGTTTTACCGGGATATCGCGGTCATCGCGGTGCCGCGGGGCGACCGGCCGATCGCCAGGGACGCGTTGATTGATGTCAGCTCGCGCATGGGGCCCGACGGTCGGCTCAGTTGGTCTGATGCGCCGGCCGGAGACTGGAGCTTGGTGCGGCTGGGTTACGGGCCGACTGGCAGTACTCCTCACCCGGTTCCCGATGAATTGATCGGCGGGGTGAGGGAAGTGGACAAGCTCGATGCCGAGGCTAATCGGGAGCATTGGCAGGCGGTCTTGGCGCCGTTGCGCGAGAAGTTGGGGGATTTGGTCGGCACCGGATTGAGGCACCTGTTGATCGATAGTTATGAAGCGGGGCACCAGAACTGGACCGACGGGTTTCGGGAGCGGTTTCAGCTGCGTTTCGGCTATGATCCCGCGCCGTGGCTGGTCACGCGTTCGCGGATGTTGTCGTCGGGAAAGTCACCGGCCCCGGTGCGAATCATCGGGAATGAGTCGTTGACCGCGCGGTTTGATTTCGACCTGAAAACCCTGGTGGCGGAAACGATGCTTGGGGAAGGTTGGGCGGTGGGCGTGGCCCAGGCCCATGAGGCGGGATTGACCATGCAAATGGAACCGTACGGCGGCCCGTTCGATACGGTGGCTACGGCGGCGGCGGTGGATTTGCCGATGGGCGAATTCTGGTCCGACTCGGACGGGGGCATCAGTTGGTCTGTGGTGGCGGGCGGGCGGGCGGCGGGACGCCGGGTGATCGGGGCCGAGGCGTTTACCGGGCGCCCGAATCTGAGCGGGTTTTCCGAGACTCCGGCCCAGTTGTTGAAAGGCACCCTGGGGGCTTATGCCAAGGGAGTGAATCGACTGGTTTTGCATCATTGGGTGCACCAGCCGTTTGACGACCGGTTCGTGCCCGGTCAGGGCATGGGATGGTGGGGCACGCATTTTGGGCGGAATCAAACCTGGTTTGAGGGCGGCAAGGCGTGGCTGGCGCTGGCCGGGCGTTGCCAGGTGCTGTTGCAACATGGGGAGACGCCGGTGGCGGTGCTTTCGGTGGATCGTCCGGTGGGCGAGAGCGACGCGGTTTCCAGCGCGGTGTTGGTGGCTTCGGCCCGGGCCGAGGGCGGCCAAGTGGTGTTGCCCAGTGGTCGCCGCTACCCGGTACTGATGGTTCCACATGAGGGCGCGATTACGCCCGAAGTGCTGGCCAAGGTTCGCTCACTCTTGCACGCGGGCGTCGCGGTGGTGGCCAGGCCGCCGACGCGCAGTCCCAGCTTGAAAAACTTTCCCGCCTGCGACGCCGAGGTAGCCGCGATCGCTGCGGATTTGTGGCGACCAGGTGCCGAGTTGCGCTTGTTTCCCGATCTGGGGTCGGCGTTGAACGCGTTGGCTTTGCCGGCTCCGGCGCGTGCGGTGCGCGGGCAGGTGAAACTGGTCGAGCGGGTGGCGCCGGATGCCGAGGTGGTGTACGTCGCCAACCTGACGGCCGAGTCGCAGCAGGCTACGATCTCGTTGCCGGGCAGTGGCCGGGGTCCGGAGATTTGGAATCCCGAGGACGGTGGAATCGCGGGTGCGCCGGTCTGGCGGGTCGTGGGGGATCGCACCGAGGTGGACCTTGGGCTCGCCCCGATGACGGCGCGATTCATCGTCAGGCGGGCGTCCTCCCAAGGAACGCCGAAAATCACCGCCGTGCGCGTGGAGCAAGGGGCGGCGGAGATCATGGGAACCAATGATGGCCCGGTGGTGCGTAGTGGCGGGCCGGCGACGGTTGTGGTGGAAGCGCGCGATCGCAGAACCCGTCTCACGCTGCAACCGGCGGCCGAGCCCGCAGTCGTGCGTGGTCCGTGGAAGCTGGTGTTTCGCGGCCCCGGCACCTCCGGGGGGACGCTGGAGTTGTCCGAGTTGATCGACTGGACCGCGCACACCGATCCGCTGGTGCGATACGCGAGTGGAACCGGCACGTATACGGTGGAGGTAAACGTGCCTGCGACCTGGCTGGAAAAGCGGGGGCGGGTGCGGCTCGACCTGGGGCAGGTCAGTGATGTTGCCCAAGTTTGGTTTAATGGTCAGGCGGTCGGCACCGCGTGGCGTGCGCCTTATCAAGTGGATGTGACCGGTGCGGTGCGACCGGGAGTGAACACTTTGGTCATCGCCGTTAGTAACACTTGGCACAACCGGCTGGTCGGCGATGAACAGGAGCCCGCTGATTGCGAGTGGGGCGCGGTGAAATCTCTGGGAGGCGTCAAGGCCGGTCGTCCGCTCATCGCGTTTCCTGAGTGGTTCCGTTTGGGTCAGCCGCGCCCTACGGCACGGCGTACGTTTGTAACCTGGAACTACGTGGAAAAGGACACGCCTCTGCTCCCTGCCGGGTTGCGCGGTCCGGTACGGCTGGTGCCGGTGGCGGAAAATACGCTCGCGGGAAAGTGAGTCGCAACGGCGGGCGCGCGGCGCATGGGCTTAGTTCTACTTTGTTACTTATTGAGTACGGATATTGGTGATGATTTTCGTCGATCAATGTCGCTCTGTCGAGCGGCGTGACGTTGCTGGAGCTGGCGGATGACTTCCGTTTCCGTGC
>JAIXRU010000013.1 GCA_027485045.1 Opitutaceae bacterium
CCACGATGAGGCCGTCAAAATCAAAAATGAGTCCGCGCAAGGGCATGGCGTGACGGTGCGCTGAAGCGTGAGTTGCGCAAGCTGGACGCAGGCGGATTTTTCTTTAGCGCTGGCGCATGCGTATCACCGCCGCCGTGTTTATGGCGTTACCCCTGTTTTCCCTTCCCATGTCTGCCACTCCCGTTATCTCCCCCGCCGAGCTGAAGCCCGCCACGCGCGACCGCGCCGCCATCGCGCCGGAGTTTAAATGGAACTTCGCGGCCATTTATCCTTCGTGGAACGAGTGGGAGGCCGGGCTGGGGGAACTCACCCGGCAGATGGACGCCTTTGCCGAACAGAAGGGAACGCTCGCTTCCGGGCCGGAGGCGGTGCTGAAAGCCTACCGGGCCTTCGACCAGATTGGCGTCTTGCAATACCGGGTCTTCCGGTATCCGCAGTTGCAGCGCGATACGGATACGCGCGATCAGGAAACCGGGGCGCGTTTGCAGCGCGTGCAGGCCGCCTTTGCGCGTTTCGGCACCGCCACGGCGTGGTTTACGCCGGAGCTGCTCACAGTGCCGGAGGCGACGATGCGCCAGTGGATCGACGCCACGCCGGAGCTCGGCATTTACCGCTTTCCGATCCTCGATGCCTACCGCCAGCAACGCCATGTGCTGGATGAGAAGGGGGAAAAGTTGTTGTCGTTTGCGACGCGGTTTAACGAAACCCCGCGCTCGGTTTATTCGGAGTTGAGCACGTCGGATATCAAGTTTCCCACCGTCACGCTGGGGGATGGCCGGGAAGTGAAGCTTACGCCCGGAGCCTATCAACAACTGCTCGCCACGAATCCCAAGCAGTCGGAGCGCGCGCTGGCCTTCGCGGCCTATCTGGGCACCTACGAGGCGACGAAAAACACCTATGCCGCCATCTATCGCGGCGTGTTGGAGCGCGGTTGGTTTTTGGCCCAGGCGCGGAGTTATCCGTCGACTCTGCACCGCGCGCTCGATGGCAACGCCATACCGGTGGATGTTTACCAGACCTTGGTGGACACCGTGCGCGCGGGCACCGCACCGCTGCGCCGCTACTTCGAGTTGCGCCGCCGCATGCTTGGGCTGGAGACCTATCACCTCTACGACGGCTCGGTGCCCTTGGTGCCGGACGATGCGGTGTGGCCCTACCGTGCGGCGCGGGAGCAGGTGCTGGAGTCGGTGGCACCGCTCGGCGCCGAGTATCAGCGCAAGCTGGGCGAATTGCTGGAAGGCGGGCGCCTGGATGTTTATGAAAACGAGGGTAAACGCTCGGGTGCCTACTCGGCGGGGGTTTACGGCGTGGGGCCCTACGTGTTGTTGAATTATAACGACACCCAGGACGCGTTGTTTACCTTCGCGCACGAGATGGGGCACGCCATGCACACCCGTCTGTCGGAGGAGTCGCAGCCCTTTGTGACCAGTGACTACACCATCTTCGTGGCCGAGGTGGCTTCGACGATAAACGAGCGCTTGCTGTTGGAGTATTTGCTGGCGCGTACCGAGTCGCCCCGTGAGCGTTTCTTGCTGCTGCAGCACGCTATCGATTCCATCGTGGGCACGTTTTATACGCAGGTGTTGTTTGCGGATTTTGAGCGCCGGGCCCACGCCAAAGTGGAGGCGGGCGAGCCGATCACGGCGGATGTTTTGGGCGAACTCTATGGCGGCTTGCTGGCCGAGTATTACGGCACGGCGGTGACGGTGGACGAAAAATACCGGCTCACCTGGACGCGCATCCCCCACTTCTACAATTCGCCCTATTACGTTTACCAATACGCGACCTGTTTCGCCTCCTCGGCGCAGCTTTATCGGGCTATGTTTCAAGGACCGGAAGCGGAGCGGCCCGCTGCGCGCGAGCGTTACCTCGAATTGCTGCGCAGCGGCGGCAATGACTACCCGATGGAGCAACTCAAGAAGGCCGGGGTGGATCTCTCGCGGCCCGAGACGGTGGGTGCCGTGATCGCGGAGATGGACGCGCTGGTAACCCGCTTGGAGGCCGAGGCGGGAAGTTAAACTAATATTGATTCACTCAGCTTACAAAAAAACATTTCCGTAACATAGTTTACGTCTGTGTTACACTGTCGCGCAATCTTCACAATAGGAGGCTGGAGTCGGGTAAAAGAGAAAGCTTGCTGGAGGACTTTTTATCATGCGCCTCTCTAAACCAATCAGCACCCTTGCAGTCTTCTCAATCCTGCCGCTTGCGGGATTTTCCCAGCTCAACCTCCTGAATCAATTCAGTGCCAATCAGGGCTCAGGTGTGAGTGCCGGCGAGATCATCGCCTTTGATCCTGTCACGGATCGGCTATTCGTGACGAGTTCTGGCGGCAGCGTTTATCAGGTCAATATGTTCGGGATCTCGTCTGCTGGGCTCGCGACCAACGCCGGCGTTATCAATTTTTCCGATGCCTTCGGGGCGTCGGCTAACATGTCTGGACTGAGCGGTTTGGCGGTTGATCCGCTCGGTCGTTTCGGTGTCGCCGCGCTCATCCCCGCCGCCAACACCACCACCCTCGGTAAGATTGGGTTTTTCAACCTCTCGACCGGGGCGGTGATCGGAACCGCCGACGTGGGCTATCACCCTGACAGCGTTACCTTCTCGTCGGATGGATCGCGTCTCGTGGTAGTGAACGAAGGTGAATTCAACGCTTCCTCCGGCACCAACGCCCCTGGCTCTATTTCGCTGTTCAACGTTGCCGGCATCAACTCCGGCAACCTCAATACCCTCCCTTCCCTCACCGGCACCACCAAGGATTTCTCGGCCGGTAACCTGGCTTCAGGCGTCTCCATTGCCGCGCTACGCAATTCCAATCTTGCTGCGGTGGGCACTACCGGGACGTTCATCAACTCGGTCCCAGTTTTTAACACTGCCGCGCCCGAGGCCGTAGAACCCGAATTCGCCTCCATCTCGGGCGATAAGGTTTATGTATCCCTACAGGATAA